>CALGTJ010000362.1 GCA_937901435.1 uncultured Rhodobacter sp.
CTATTCCCCCGCCCGCCTTTTGACGGTTGTCGCCGTCGTGGTGCTTGGGGCCTTTGCGCTGACGATCCTTGCGGTCGGGCGGATCGAACGTCAGGTCAGCGCCGCCAAACCACAGCCAGACGTTCCCTTTATGGAGGGCCTGCAAGAGATCTGGTCCGAACCCAAGGCGCGCAATTTCACCCTGTTTATCTTTCTGTCGATGAATGCCTATTTCATGCAGGAACTGATCCTAGAACCCTACGCGGGCCTTGTCTTTGACTTTACGCCCGGACAATCCACCACCCTTAGCGGGGCACAAAACGGCGGTGTGTTTCTGGGGATGCTTTTGGTTGGCATCGCCGCGACGGGTTTGAAACTTGGCAGCCTGCGATCTTGGGTGATCGGTGGCTGTCTGGGATCGGCGGTCATGCTGGTCCTGATCGCTATGGCGGGTCTTGGGTCCTTGCCTGTGCCGCTGACCCCGCTGGTCACTGGTCTGGGGGTTTTCAACGGGATGTTTGCCGTCGCTGCCATCGGGTCGATGATGGCGCTGGCCTCTGACGGGCGCGAGTCGCGCGAGGGCACGCGGATGGGTCTGTGGGGCGCGGCACAGGCCGTCGCTGCCGGGTTTGGAGGTCTGACAGGGGCCGCTGCCGTCGATCTGCTGCGCACGCGGCTGGTGGATGAGACTGCCTTTGGCATCGTCTTTACCTTCGAGGCTTTGATATTTGTCGCAGCCGCCGCGATGGCGCTGCGTATTCTGAACACGTCACTCGCGCCGCCACGGGCCGCGCTCGTACCGGGAGAATGACTATGTATGATGTTGTGGTAATTGGCGCAGGCCCTTCGGGGGCAACCGCCGCTGCCGATCTGGCGAATTCCGGCCATAAGGTCGCGTTTCTGGATCGCGATGGGCGGATCAAACCCTGTGGCGGGGCAATTCCGCCGCGTCTGATCAGCGATTTCCATATCCCGGATGACCAGATCGTCGCCAAGATCAACACTGCGCGCATGATCTCTCCGACACAGCGCCGCGTGGATATCCCGATCGAAAACGGGTTTGTCGGCATGGTCGATCGCGACAAGTTTGACGAATTCCTGCGGGTGCGCGCCGAACAATCCGGGGCAGAGCGGTTTACCGGCACGTTTCAGGCCATCGAACGCGACGCCAAGGGCACCCATATCAAGTACCGCGACAAGGCCACGGGCGAGACCCGCTACTTGACCGCCAAACTGGTGATCGGTGCGGATGGTGCAAGGTCCAACGTGGCCAAGGCCGAGGTGCCCGGTGGTGACAAGATCCCCTATGTGATCGCCTACCACGAGATCATCGAAGCGCCTGCGGGCGTCACCGATGGCTATGATCCCAAGCGGTGCGATGTGATCTATGACGGGGCGATCAGCCCGGATTTCTATGGCTGGGTCTTTCCGCATGGGCATTCCGCCAGTGTGGGTATGGGCACCGGGATTGACGGGGTCGATCTGAAACAGGCCACGGCAGCCCTGCGCGCCACGGCGGGTCTGACCGATTGCAAAACCATCCGCCGCGAAGGCGCGCCGATCCCGCTGCGCCCGATGGACAAATGGGACAATGGCCGCGACGTGGTGCTGGCGGGCGATGCCGCGGGTGTCGTCGCGCCGTCCTCTGGCGAGGGCATCTATTATGCGATGGTCGGCGGGCGTGTGGCCGCCACCGCGGCGGCGGCTTGCCTTGCCTCCGGTCGGGTCAAGGATCTGCAACTGGCGCGCAAACTGTTCATGCGTGAGCACAGGCAGGTGTTCCGCGTGCTTGGCGCGATGCAAAACGCCTACTACCGCAGTGACGCACGGCGCGAACGCTTTGTCTCGCTGTGCCACGATATCGACGTGCAACGCTTGACGTTTGAGGCTTATATGAACAAAAAGCTGGTCAAAGCGCGGCCTCTGGCCCATGTCAAGATCGGCATAAAGAACATCGCCCACCTCTGGGGCGTCGTGTCGGAAACGCGTGTCTAAGCCAAGCTGAACGGAGTCCACATGACCGATATCATGATCCCCGCATGGATCGACGGCACGCTGCAACCCGTCGAAAAGCTAGAGGCGCATCTGCAAGGGTTGCAGCACAAGGCCGTGTCGGTCTTTGTGATGGCGGGGGATGAAATGCTGATCCAGCGGCGCGCCATGGGCAAATATCACACGCCCGGTCTCTGGGCGAACACCTGCTGCACCCATCCCGAATGGGACGAGGCCGACCGGGCTTGCGCGCTGCGTCGTCTGGACGAAGAGCTGGGGATCAAGCGGGTCGTGGCGGATCATCGCGGACAGGTCGAATACCGCGCCGACGTCGGTGGCGGGCTGATTGAACATGAGGTGGTCGAGGTTTTTGTGGTACAGGCGCGGCGTGATTTGTCTGTTGTGGCGAACCCCAACGAGGTGATGGACACGCGCTGGATCAAGACGGATCGGCTACGCGCCGAACTGGAAACCCAGCCCGCGAAATTTACGCCTTGGTTGCGGATTTACATGGCAGAACACAGCACCCTGATCTTTGGCGAGACGGCCTGACAGGCGTCTCATCGGCGGGTATCTAGATAAAAACCACGGCGCATGGGTTTGCGCCGTGGTTTTTATGTTTCAGGCTTTGATGAGGCC
>CALGTJ010000363.1 GCA_937901435.1 uncultured Rhodobacter sp.
CCTAACCAATGATTTTGAAGTAGGTAAAATCCGTTTGCCACATTTGGTTGATAGCAGTCGTTTTGTCTTTGAACTCATTAGCGGCTTTAATCACCACATAATCGGGTGCCGTGATCAAATCCGCTTCCTTCAAAATGCGGTAAGCCGATGATTCAGATACAAAATACCTTTTCTCATCGGTGTATTTGACCGCCAACTCGCGTGTGCTGAGGGCTTCGTATTCCAAGGCAAACTCGATCAGATCGTCACGGCGCGTATCGGGGATACGGTTCCAAACAGAACGAGGCCGTGAAGGTTTATCAGACAGACCATCAAGGCCACTCTCAAGATATAAATCATACCAGCGATAGAAAGTCGTGCGCGCAATGCCCAGCATGTCCAGGGTTTGCTTTGTCGGCAGATGTGATCCCTTGACCGTGCGAATGATCTCAAGCTTTTCAGATGCAGGGTATCTCATTCCTCGAACTCCCCATCCCCGATCATGCTTTTTTTGAGCAGGCGGTTTTCTAAGGTCAAGTCGGCCACGCATTCCTTTAGCGCTGAAGCTTCGGAGCGCAAATCTTTGACTTCAGGGGCCGTAGCCTGACGCGCCGTGTCGCCAGAAAGCTGTCGCTTGCCAGCCTCAAGAAATTCCTTCGACCACTTGTAATACAGGCTTTCTGCGATGCCCTCGCGACGGCACAGCGCTGCAATGCTTTCTTCGCCACGAAGACCGGCCAAAACAATGCGGATTTTTTCCTCAGCCGAATACTTCCGCGCGGTCTTGCGGCGGATGTTTTTAACCAACTTATCTGCAGCTTCTTTGCTGCCAACGGATTTATTGTTCATCTTCACTCCATGAAGGTTACGATGAACCAGAAATCCTCCTCAATCAATTCAACAAATATGTCCCAAAGGTCCTGACGTTAGACACATAGCACCCATCGGTTTCACTAATATGACGACACAAAACTGTTGCGCTTACCGCCTATTGATTGGCTGTACCAAGGGGGAATCACATGTCAGATCTGCAGATCACATCTGTTACCAAGGACTTCGGTGAGACTTCCGTTTTGAAAGGGGTGACCCTTGATGTGAAGGATGGAGAGTTCATTTCATTGGTTGGGCCTTCTGGCTGCGGGAAATCGACGCTGTTACGGATCATCGCCGGGCTTGAAACGCCGACGAGCGGCAACATCTCGATCGGCGGGAAAGATGTGACACAGCTCCGTGCGGCGGATCGCAATCTGTCGATGGTGTTTCAATCCTACGCGCTTTATCCGCATTTGACAGTGGCCGAGAATATCGCAGTGCCTTTGCAGATGCGCCAAATGACGGCGCTGCAGCGGTTGCCGGTGCTCGGGACTGTGATGCCCGGTGCGCGGATACAAAAACAAGACATCGCGGAAGCGGTCCGAAATGCCGCCGAGATGCTGGAAATCGGCACCCTTCTGGACCGAAAGCCCGGGCAATTATCGGGCGGGCAGCGCCAGCGTGTTGCCTTGGGCCGCGCCCTGGTGCGCGATCCGGCGGCGTTTTTGCTGGATGAGCCATTGTCGAACCTTGATGCCAAGTTGCGTGTGCAGACCCGCGCCGAGATTGCCGAGCTGCACCGCCGCCTGAAGGCCACATTCATTTACGTCACCCACGATCAGGTCGAAGCCATGACCATGTCCGACCGTATCGCGGTGATGATGGGCGGTGAAATCCTGCAATGCGCAGCCCCCGATGTGATCTATGAAGACCCTGACGACATTCGCGTGGCCGAATTCATCGGCTCGCCCAAAATCAATATTCTGCCGGTGGAACGCAACGGCACCGAACTGACGGTTTTTGATCAGGTCTTGAGCTCTCACTTCTACGGCGACAGCCCAAAAGTCATGCAATTGGGCCTGCGGCCCGAAGCCCTGCGATTGACCCAATCTGCGCCACTTCTGACCGGACGGGTTGTGCATTTCGAAAACCTCGGGTCCGAGGTCTTTGCCCAAGTTGCCCTCGACAGCGATGGATCGCGTGTGACCTTACGGGCCATGCCGGCGCAGCGGCAGAGTTTTGGGCTGGGCGCGCAGGTCGGCCTGACATTTGATCTGAGCGCGGCCATGATTTTCGACGCCGAGGGCGCGCGATTGCGCCGCGTCGAACTTGCAGCCACCCGCGCACCTGAGGTGGCCTGACATGGCAGTCGTGGATCACAGCGTCGCAGGCATCGCTAAACCCAAACCTGACAACCGGCAGGCCCGCGCGGGCTGGGGGTTGGTCGCACCAGCCTTGACGCTGATGGCTTTGATCCTGCTGGTGCCGATCATTGTCGCTGCTGTCCTGTCTTTCACCAATTATTCATTGGGCAATCCCGGCTTCGATTGGGTCGGAGTGCAAAACTACGAGCGCTTGTTCACCCGTTCCACCTACGAAAAGATGTTTATCGCGACCTTTACCTATGTGGTCACTGTGGTCCCCATTTCGGTCGGGCTTGGCCTTGGGGCGGCCTTGCTGGTCCACTCGCTTGGCCGGATCGGGGACATCTACAAGACGATCTATTTCCTGCCGGTGATGGCCACACTGTTGGCGATGGCAATTGCATGGGAATTTATGCTGCACCCGACCATTGGCATGGTGAACCGCACGCTGGAGATGGCCTGCGGGACATGGTTTGAGGCGTTGCCTTTCTTTGCCAATGGCTGTGCCGAGGGGTTCCCACTGTGGTTGGGCGATCGCGACTACGCGATTTGGGTGGTCTGTTTCATCGGCATCTGGCAGGGGTTTGGTTTCAACATGGTGCTGTTTCTGGCCGGTCTGACGTCAGTGCACCGCGAACTCTACCACGCGGCAGAAATGGATGGGGCCCGCTCGGGCTGGGAACGGTTCCGACTGGTCACATGGCCCGCCCTTGGGCCAACCACAGTCTTTGTCGTCACCATATCTTGCATCCGCGCCTTTCAGGTCTTTGACACCATCGAGGCCTTCTGGCCGCAGGGCGGTGGGCCGAACAAATCCGCATACGTGATGATGTTCGCGATCTTCGAGAAGGGCATCCAGCAAAACCTGATCGGGATCGGCTCGGCCATCACCATGTTGTTCTTGCTGTTTGTCATGTTTCTAACCCTGATCCAGCGCTGGCTGGTAGAACGCAAGGTACACTACTGATGACCCGCGATTGGTGGAAACATATGGTGCTGATCCTTGGCACGATTATCGTGCTGGCCCCGTTCTATATGATGGTCAGCTATTCGTTCAAAAGTCCGGGCGAGATTGACCGTGGCGAAGGTGGGTTCTTTGGCCGCCAAGAGATGATGATCGACCCGCGCTGCGCCGCACTGCGCCAGCCCGATCGCGCCGATATCGAAGCCGCCCGCGCGCGGTTTGCGGGCCAAGACGACGCCAGCGTGCAGGCCTCTCTTTTGGCCGAGACCGAGGCAGATTGTTCGATGCGCCCGGTTTTGTTCAACTATTCCAAAGCTTTCACCGAAGCGCCGCTTATCCGCTATCTACTGAATGGCGTGATCGTCACCGTGTCGATCTTTCTGATCCAGATTGTTGTGGCCCTGCCTGCTGCCTACGCGCTGTCAAAGCTGAAATTCTGGGGGCGCGATGCGGTTTTCGGGTTGGTCCTGTTCTGCCTGTTAATACCGGTCCATGCCATTGCCCTGCCGCTGTATATCGGGCTGGCAAAACTTGGGCTGACCAACACATACGCCGCTCTCGTCGTGCCGTGGACAATTTCGGTCTTTGGGATCTTCCTGATGCGCCAGTTTTTTATGACTGTGCCTGACGATCTAATTGACGCGGCGCGGATGGACGGCATGTCCGAGCTGGCCATCGTTTGGCGGGTGATGTTGCCCACTGCGATCCCCGCGCTTTTGGCTTTCGCGATCTTCTCGGTGGTGGCCCATTGGAATGACTATTTCTGGCCGCGCATTGTAGTGACCGGAAACCGTGATCTGTTCACCCCACCGCTTGGCCTGCGCGAGTTCAAGGGCGATGGGGACGGGTCGTTCTTTGGCCCAATGATGGCCACGGCTACGGTCATCGTCACGCCGCTCATTGTCGCTTTCCTGCTGGCGCAGCGCCGCTTTATCGAGGGGATAACGCTGTCTGGAATGAAATAGGGTGGGATTTCTCCCACCCTACTCGTCGCCCTCACGGGCTAATCACCGGGGTCTGCCAATCGCCAAACCGTCAGCCCCAACAACCGGAGTAAATGTAATGAAATATACCGTAACTGCAATGGCGCTGGCTCTGTCTGCCACCGCCGTATTCGCCGAAGACAAGGTGACAATCGAGTTCGCCTATCCCTACAGCCACCTGTTTGATGTGACCTACGAGGCGATGATGCCTGGTTTCAAAGAAGCACACCCAAATATCGAAGTGAAATTCCGCGCGACGTATGAATCCTATGAGGACGCGACGAATACAGTTCTGCGTGAAGCGGTTGCAGGCAACTTGCCCGACGTCTCCATGCAGGGTCTAAACCGTCAGGCACCGTTGATCGACAAGGGCATCGCGCAATCGCTTGAGCCCTTCATCGCGCAAGAAGCGGATTTCGAAAAGGAAGGCTACCATCAGGCGATGCTGTCCCTGTCGACCTTCGGCGACAAAGTTTATGGTCTGCCATTCTCGATCTCTCTGCCGGTTGGCTATTACAACATGGACATCCTGCGCGCAGGCGGCATCGAAGAGCTGCCAACGACATGGGACGAGGTCATCGTGGCCTGTAAAACCATGAAACGCAACGGCATCGACAACCCGATCTTCTGGGGTTGGAACATCACCGGCAACTGGTTTGTGCAGGCCCTGTTGTGGAGCCAAGACAAGGCCATCGTCGAAGACGGCCGCGTGACCATGGACAGCCCTGAGGCGCTGGTTGCACTGGAACAAATGCAGGAGATCTTCACCGAGTGTGAGATGCAGAACCTTGAATGGAAGGCGGCACTGTCGTCCTTTTCCGCAGGTGATGTCGGCATGATGTTCTGGTCCACCTCTGCTTTGGGCGCGGTCGAGCGCAGCCAAGGTGACTTCGAACTGGTGACCGGTCCGTTCCCCGGTCTCGGAGAGACGCCAAAAGGTCTGCCCGCTGGTGGAAACGCGGCGATGCTGACATCCACTTCGGATGATCCCAAGGTGCGCGAAGCGGCCTGGACATGGCTCAAGTACATCACCTCCGGTGACGGTGCTGCCGAAGTGGCCAAGACGACCGGCTACATGCCCCCGAACAAGGCGGCAAACGAGATCATCCTCGCCGATTTCTACGAGCAGAACCCAAACAAACAAACCGCTGTAGACCAGTTGCCGCTGCTGCGCGACTGGCTGGCCTATCCGGGCGACAATGGCCTTGCGATCACGCAGGTGATCTATGACGGGATCGAACGCATCGTCACCGGCGACGCCACCGATATGAAAGAGCTGCAGGAAGAACTGGTCGAAGAAATCGCCGACCTGCTGCCAAACGGTTAAACCAATTCCGGTCGCCCTTTCCGGGGCGGCCGGATTTCTTTTCAAGAAAGGCTCAGGTCCATGAAACTTGTGCACATTTCCGACATTCACCTGACAGTCCCCGGCGAACGCATGGGCGGGTTGAACCCTCACCGGCGTTTCGCCCAAGCGATTGATGATGTGCGCGCCCAGCATGGCGATGCGACAAGGATCATCATCACGGGCGATTTGACCCACTGGGGCGAGCCTGCTGCCTATGCGACTCTCGCCGATGCGCTAACCAACGTGCCTTGCCCCGTGCGCTTGTTGATTGGAAACCACGATGACCGCGCCGCTTTTCTTAGCGCTTTTCCGGACCACCCCAAGGACCCATCCGGGTTCATCAACCACGCAGAAACCGTGGACGGTACGCGTCTGATCTACCTTGATACAACGGCCCCGCGCACCCACGCCGGCCACTTCTGCGCCGCGCGGCGCGATTGGCTTGAAGCCGAGCTGAAAGCCTGTACGCGTGCTCGGCTGTTCATGCACCACAATGCCATGCCGCTTGGACTCCCTGCCGAAGACAAGATCGCGCTTGTCCCCGAAGATCGCGCACCAATGGCAGAGCTTTTGAGCACCTATCGCGACCGTGTTGAGTATATCCATTTTGGCCATGTCCATGCACCCGTGCACGGGACGTGGTGCGGCATTCCCTTTGCCTCCGTTCGCTCCACCGGCAATCAGTCCCTGCCTGACCTGACCGAGCAAGAGCTGCTGCACGGTGCCCCTATGGCCCCGTCTTATGCCTTGATCCTTACAAGTGACAACGGCACAATCATCCATGACATTCCCTTCACGTGGGATGGGCCCGTGTTCAGCGCAGGGACCGCGTGGGATGATTGGGCCAAACCAGTGGCCGCAGAATGAAGTTCGTCCATCTCACCGACACGCATGTCATTGGCGAAGGGGAGCTTTACGGCCAAGACCCCGCCGCGCGGCTGCGTGCCGCTGTGGACTCCATAAATGCCGAACATGGCGACGCGGACTTCGTTGTCCTGACCGGTGACATGACCCATTGGGGCGACGCGGCGGCCTACGCGCGGTTTTCGCGCGAAATCAAAAATCTCAACATGCCCGTGCATCTGATGGTGGGCAATCACGACGATACAACAGCTTTTGCCGAAGCTTTCCCAGAAACACCCCGCGACGGCAACGGTTTTGTCCAAAGTGGTTTTGACACACTATTCGGCCGGTTTCTCCTGCTGGACACCAAGGACCCAGAAACCCACGCGGGTGCATATTGCACCGCGCGCCAGGCGTGGTTGGATCGCGAACTGTACCAAACCGACGGCCCAATCGTCCTGTTCATGCACCACCCGCCATTCAAGACCGGCATAGCCGCGATGGACCGGATCATGTTGCAGGATGCTCAGGCCTTCTACGATGTGATTGCGTCCCACAAGTCCCGCATCCGCCATTTGTTCTTTGGCCATGTACATCGCGCCATTTTTGGCAATTGGCGGGGCATCAGCTATTCGTGCATGCGCGGCCTGAACCACCAGGTCGCATTGGAGTTGAACGGTGCAGACGCGCGCATTGCGGCAAATTTCGAGTCTCCGGCTTACGGCGTGGTGCTGTTGAGCGACGATCAGGTTACAGTTCATTTACACGATTTTGCAGATCGCTCGGAACGGTTCTTCTTGTAAAGCGACCCTATGGCCTTCGCAGTACTGGACACCATATGCCCGAGTGATGGACTACACTGCGCTGGCCGACCATTTGCACCAAGTTAACGCTCTACATAACATGCGCCTTTTGCCTGCACGCTATGATTTGATCGTGGGTGATTGGTGCTTTGTCACTTCTGGCGTCATCGCACAAAAGTAGACCGTTCAGAAACTGGACATTGGCGTAGCTGCTAGCGAATTGACTCTTCGTCCAGCGTCGTTCGATATCATGCATGGCGCAGCGAAAGGACGGATTTGGTTTCCCACCGTTTTTGTCCGTTTGAACGGCGGGTTTGGTGACACGGACCGCGGAGCGGCGATCAGGATTCCGCACATCCGAGAAAATGCTGCGTCAGCAATAGCCGCACCTGCACAAGTCATCCGCTTCTCGGTCATCCAACAAACGCGCAGCGAATGACATCTATGTCAAAGGTGCTGTCAGACGAATGAGAACTCGCATCAGATTGCTAGCGCAGCCTGAAACTA
>CALGTJ010000364.1 GCA_937901435.1 uncultured Rhodobacter sp.
GGGCCGATTTGCTGGGGCTGGCGGATCCTTTGGCCGAACATCTGCCCAACACGACCTTCATCGCGCCCAATGCGCCAGAGGTCTGCGCGACCAATCCCGGCGGATTTCAGTGGTTTCCAATCCCTTGGATAGATGGGTCCAGCGAAGAGGCGGCCGAGACGTCGATGCATCAGGCGGTGATCGACCTGAACGCGTTTCTGGATGATGTGCTGGTGGACGAGGGGATCGAGGCGGATCAGCTGGTGCTGTTCGGCTTTTCCCAAGGCACGATGATGAGCCTGCATGTGGCCCCGCGCCGCGAAGAACCTGTGGCCGCTGTGGTCGGCTTTTCGGGGCGTCTGTTGCAGCCTGAATCGCTGGAGGACGAGGTCGTCTCGCGCCCGCCTGTCTTGCTGATCCACGGCGATCAGGATGATGTGGTGCCGCCGCAGTCGCTGCCCGAGGCCGGTAACGCCCTGACCGCCGTCGGGTTCGAGGTCTACGCCCATGTGATGCGCGGCACAGCGCATGGAATCGCCCCCGATGGGCTAAGTGTTGCTTTGGCCTTTATACGCGACAAGTTGGGTATAGAAGAGGCATGACACACTATATCGTGACATTTCTGCAAGGCGCAGACAGGAATTCGGCAGGAATGTCAGGATTGATGGCTTTGGCGTTTTCTGTCACTCTGGACACAGCCTATACTGTGCACAATTCTGCTGCCTGCTGACCCTTTTCTCTCGGAGATTTCCCATGGCCCAAAAGATGCGTTTTCCGCAATCCAAGACCACCATGCCCAAAACGACCAGACGTCGTGCGTCCCTTTTGGGTTCGGTCGTCTTGGGACGCGTTGGGATTGCGTCGGTCTCTGGTGTTTTGGCCTCTGGTGTTTTGGCCTCTGGTGTTTTGGCTTCGGGTGTCCTTGCGCAGACAGCCCCTCTGGATGAAATGCCGACCCATATCGGGGTCTTGCTGGACACGGCCAATCAGCTGTCGCAAGGGGCGGTACAGCTGACTTTTGGATTTAACCAGACCGATCCAAACGCGGGTCCGGGCACCGGAAACCAGATCTATTTCATCAACGGGGAATACGGGGTCACGGACCGACTGAGCTTTGGGCTGTGGACACAGACCTTTGAGGATCCACCCGTCAGTCCGATTGGCGGCGCAAACCCTCCGATCGGGATGGATTCGGGGGCGATCTCTGCGAAATACCGTGTGATTGACAGTGCAAACTTTGACGTCGCGGTCAGCGGTTCGGTTGAATTGTTCCGCTTTGCCACCACTCTGTATGGCACCGGTCCAGGAGGTAGCAATGAGGGCATGGCCATCGGGTCGATCTCTGCGCCGATGACCTATTCTGTGAACGACGATTTTCAGATCCACTTTACGCCAGGCGTTTCGGTGTTTCCGGATGCCATCAACGGCGTGGATTTTTATGGCACCGTTGCGCATCTGGGTCTTGGCGCAACCTATCGCTTTTCCGAACGGTTGAGCAGCTATGCGGCGGTCGATGTTCCGGTCAGCGGTGGCAATGCGATTTCCAGCACGGGTGCGATCACACAAGTGCCGGTCTGGACCGTGGGTGGGCGGTTCAATATCACGCCAAAGGCGGCATTGGATGCCTATGTGACCAACGCAATCGGCACGACACCGGGTACAAGCATCCTTGCCAACTGGCCGGGTGGGGACGATTTGTTGTTCGGGGCCAAGCTGACATGGACTCCCGGCGTGGGAAAGGCGTATCGCGAAAGCTATCGCAACCTCAGCCCGATTGATGCGCGCCAGAAGAACCTTCAGCTTGACGGGTTTTCCATCGCCTCTGCCGACACGCTGGAGCCGGGTATCGTCTCTGGCACGGCTTGGGGTGGGTCCAACGAGAATTACGGCGGTGGTCTGGCCATAGGTCTGGATCGGGACGGGCAATTCGAGTTTTACGCAGAACAGCGCGCTGATGATGGTTCTGTTCCGGCGGGTCTTTTGCCTGCGGGCGACCAGAGATATCTGGTGGGTCTGAAGCTGCGGCTCTTGGATCAGAACAATGGCGACGCGTTTTCCTTTTCGGGTCGGCTTTTGGGGGGGCGCGCGTTGAATTCGGGTACGCCCGGCGTTGGCGAACTTTATGCAGAGGGCGCGGCGAGCTATAAGACCTCGCCAAAGCTGGCCGTGACGGTCAACCCCAAGCTGGGCGCGTTTGGCAACAACAGCACCTATGGCATTGGCCTTGGCGCGAATTTCGAGGTGTTTGACGGGTTCGAGTTGATGGGCGAGGTGACCGAAGTCGTCGACGGTAACGGCGCTGTCTGGGCGGCAGGCGCGCGGTATCATGTGAATGACTACGGCCTAAGCATCGATGCCAGTGCCACGAATGCGGTTGGTCGCGTCGGAATGGGCACGCTGATCGCACAGGACAGCACCAAGTTTTCGCTGTCGGTGACCAAGCAATTCAACCTCGGCAACTGGCGTGGCCTGTTCTAGACACTGACCTCTGGCGGGCTCTTTTGTGTGGCTGCCAAAGGCGACTGCGGCCCAGATCAATTGCGGACTATCTCGTCACATCTTTGTTAATTTCACGCGCTAAGGCTATTCTGGACAGCCCCATCATTTTGTGGGGCTTGCCAGTGGCGAAACGCAGGATATAGTTGTTTTTGACCCGAACCGATGGCGTGGTCAGGGCCGGCTGAAGCCGGAGCGTTTGAGACTACGGATACGAGGACATAGACCGGGGGCACGTGCGACGATGGACGGTGAATTCAGAACGAGTTTTGTACGAGAGCCGGGGGCGCTGAAGCATCATCCCGCGCTGGTGCTGAATGCGGATTATCGCCCGCTGAGTTATCTGCCCCTGTCGCTTTGGACTTGGCAGGAGGCGGTCAAGGCGGCCTTTATGGACCGGGTCGATATCGTGGCGGAATACGACCATGTGGTGCGCAGCCCCAGCACCCAGATCCGAATACCTTCGGTCGTTGTCCTCAAAGATTATGTCAAACCTCAAAAGCGCGTGGCCTTCACGCGCTTTAATTTATTTTTGAGGGATGAATTTTGCTGTCAATACTGTGGCGGCAAGGGGGATCTGACCTTTGACCATGTGGTCCCGCGTGCGCGGGGCGGGGTGACGTCGTGGGAAAATGTTGTGGCGGCCTGTTCTAAATGCAATCTCAAAAAAGGCTCTCGCAGTCTGCGCCAGACGGGGATGAACCTGCGCAAACCTCCACGCCAGCCCGCCTCGGAAGAGTTGCGCAACATGGGACGGCGGTTTCCGCCCAACCATCTGCACGATACATGGGTCGATTTTCTTTATTGGGACGCAGAATTAGAGGCCTGACAGGGGTGACCAAAAGGAGGCGCCAAAGCGCCGCTTTATTCTCCCCATCTTTGGCTGTGCCAAAGCGGGGCCCGCCGTCCGGCCTCACTGGTTTACGCTGAGCAGCTTGCCCCGCCCAACACACAGAATTTCGCACAATGCGGGTGGTTGAGACGGACCGCGCCCTCGGCCTCGGCCAGCGTTTCGCCCAGTTCGAATTCCGGCGCATAGGGTAGCAGGGTGCAGGCGAGGACGGCAGGTTTGGCCGCTCCTTTACGTTTGACGACCATGCGCGAGGTGGCGCACATCACGTCGTTGGGGGATTTGTTCAGGATGCCCCAGCAGGCGGTGGTGATTTCGGGTACTTCGACGGTTTCATCCATTTCCGGGAACAGCACGGTCGCGCCGGGGTTATCGGCCTCGATATCAAAGTTATACTGCGCGTAAAACGCGGCATATCCCGCGCGCGAGGCGGCATCGGACTCGCCCCAGACGGTGCGCCCGGCGACGGTCATCGGGATGCCGGTATCACGCAGAAATTCCATCCCGGTCACGGTCTTGGCAAAGGCGCCTTTGCCGCGCTCCTCGTCATGCAGTTCGCGCGACCAATGATCGACAGAGATGCGCAGGGTCAGCTTTCCGGGGAAATCGGCCTGTAGCGCCTTTAGCCCGGCGCGCATGTTCGGGCGCATCATCGGGGCCATGGCATTCGTCAGGATCAGCACCTCAAAGCCGCGCTTCAGCGAGGCGCGCGCCATATCTATCATGTCGGGGTTCATGAAAGGCTCTCCGCCGGTAAAACCGATTTCGCGGATGGGCCAGTTGCGTTCTGCGATCTGGTCCAGATAATCGCGCACCTCGTCGGTGGTGATATAGACCAGCCGGTCGTTGGTGGGAGAGCTTTCGATATAGCAGTTTTCGCAAGTGATATTGCAGAGCGTGCCGGTGTTGAACCAAAGGGTCTGGGGATCGCTGAGGGCGACAGAGGCGCGGGTTTCCCCTTTGGCTGTGATCTCTGGATGTTCGAATTTGCCGAGGGTCCCGACACCATCACTCTGATCTTTCATCGATACTTCCCTTTTGCGATGACGCTTGGTCCGCCACACTGTCTTGCAGAATATCCCACACGGGGGCGTCTTTGGGGTCCAGCGCTACCCAAATTGTTGGTCAGAGGAAAGTGCGATGCTTGGGATTAACGCGTATGTGATGGCATTTGTTATGAAAAAGCGGCATTCCCCCAAAGGAACGTCGGCTGATTGTAAAACAGGCGCAGGATTTGGCGAATACGGCAGAGCATGGCAGAAAATCCATCGATTGGGCATGGGTGGTTTCTTTGGCGTTGAGGTTGCTCTAGACATTCGGGGAGCCTGTGATACTCGAGGTGCGTTAGCGCTAACGAAATATGTCTGGCGCTTGATGCAATGGACAAAGCCAAGAGGTCCCTATGGTTTCGCGTGTCATTCCGGTTGATCCCTTTGATCTGGTGATCTTTGGCGGTACGGGCGATCTTGCCCGCCGCAAGATCCTTCCTGGCCTGTATCGGCGGTTCTGGTCCGGCCAGATGCCAGAGGACGCGCGTATCATCGGCGCGTCCCGCAAAGAGATGTCGCACGAGGCGTTTCGCGCCTTCGCCCGCGAGGCGGTCGAGGAATTCGCCATCGAAGGCACCAAGGACGCCGACAAGATCGACGCCTTTCTGGCGCATCTCTACTATCTGCCGATTGACGCCATGGGCGAGGACGGGTGGAGCGATCTTGCCGGTATGATGCGCCCTGACGTGGTGCGGGCGTTTTATTTCTCTGTTGGTCCCAGCCTGTTTGGCGCTTTGGCAGAGCGGTTGCACAAGTTCAAGATCGCGGACAAGCACAGCCGCATTGTGGTGGAAAAGCCGTTCGGCCACGATCTTGGCTCTGCCAAGGCGCTGAACGCGACGCTGGCCAAGTATTTCAACGAAACCCAGATCTATCGGATCGACCATTACCTTGGCAAAGAGACCGTGCAAAACCTGATGGCAGTGCGCTTTGGCAACATTCTGTTCGAGCCGCTGTGGAACTCGCAATACGTCGATCACATCCAGATCACCGTGGCCGAAACGGTCGGGGTTGGCGGGCGCGGGGCCTATTACGACAAATCTGGTGCGATGCGCGATATGGTGCAGAACCATATGATGCAGCTGTTGTGCCTGATCGCGATGGAGCCGCCCAACAAGTTTGAACCCGATGCGGTGCGCGATGAAAAGCTGAAGGTGATCCGCGCACTGGACGCCGCAGAGCAAAGCAATATCGTGCGCGGACAGTATAAGGCGGCGGGCAAGAAGCCCTCGTATATCGACGACTCCGAAAACCCCGACACAATGACCGAAAGCTTTCTGGCGATGAAGCTGTTCGTGTCCAACTGGCGCTGGAAGGGCACGCCCTTTTATCTGCGCACCGGAAAGCGGCTCAAGGATCGCGCGTCAGAAATTGCGGTGGTGTTCAAGGAACCGCCCCATTCGATCTTTGACGAGCAGGAGGATCGGCGCGGCAATGTGCTGGTGATCCGCCTGCAACCCAACGAGGGGATGAAGCTGCGCGTGACGATCAAGGAACCCGGACCCGGCGGAATGCGCCTGATCGAGGTGCCGCTGGACATGTCCTTTGCGCAGGCGCTAGGCGTCGATGCGGCTGCGGTGCCCGATGCCTATGAGCGGTTGATCATGGATGTGATCCGGGGCAACCAGACCCTGTTCATGCGCGGCGACGAGGTCGAGGCCGCCTGGGCCTGGACCGATCCGATCATCGAGGCGTGGCAGGATCGGGGCGACAGGCCCAAGCAATACGATCAAGGCTCTGCCGGACCGGAAGAGGCCCTGATGCTGCTCTATCGCGAGGGGCGCCGTTGGAGGGATATAGGCGAATGAAATTCGAGGAATACCCAGACCGTGACATGCTGATGATCGATCTGGCCAATCATCTGGCCGGAGAGATCAACGCAGCCCTGATGGTCAATGACACCGCGACGTTTGCCGTGCCGGGCGGCAGCACGCCGGGCCCGATCTTTGACGTGCTGAGCGCGGCAAGTCTCGACTGGTCCAAGGTGATGGTCCTGCCCACGGATGAACGCTGGGTGGCAGAGGATTCGCCTGACTCCAACGCCGCGCTGATCAAGGGGCGGTTGTTGACGGATCGCGCGGCGGCGGCGTCCTTTATGCCTTTCTACCTCGACGGCGTGGCTTTGGAAGAGGGGGCCGATGTCCTGACGGCGAAACTCGCCCCCTGTCTGCCCCTGTCCGTCGTTCTGTTGGGGATGGGGGGCGATATGCACACGGCGTCACTGTTTCCCGGGGACGCAGAGGCAATCGGACATCACCACAATGACAGCCCGATCTTTCACCCGATCAAAATGCCTGGTCTTGCGCCTTTGGTGCCACGTATGACCCTGACCCCTGCGGCGCTGAACGGGGCCATGTCCAAGCATCTGTTGATCACCGGTGCCGACAAACGCGAGGCGCTGGAACGGGCGCGCAAGCTGGGTGATCCGGTGGCCGCGCCAATTCTGTCGGTGCTCTCGGGCATGACGGTGCATTGGGCCGAGTGACGCTGGGGAAAGAGTGAGACGGAGAGGCGAAAATGGATTGGACCAAACTACAATGCTATGGCGCAGAGGTGGCGGACCGCTCGATCCTGGCGCTGTTCGACGATAGCGCGCGGGCAGGGGCGTTCTCGGTGCGTGCCTGCGATATGCTGTTGGATTATTCCAAGACCAACATCGACGCCACAGCGCGCGATATGCTGTTGAAACTTGCTGATGACGCCAATCTGGCAGACCGGCGCGACGCCATGTTCAGCGGGGCCTTGATCAACGAGACCGAAGGGCGCGCAGTGCTGCATACAGCCCTGCGTGCAGGGCCAGAGGCCGCTGTCATGGTCGAGGGTCAGGACGTCATGCCCGGCGTGCGCGAGACATTGGGCCGGATGGCTGCGTTTTGCGACGCGGTGCGACATGGCACGATCAAGACGCCAGCGGGCGCGACTTTCACCGATGTGGTCAATATCGGCATCGGTGGGTCTGACCTTGGCCCGGCCATGGCGGTGCTGGCGCTTGCGCCCTATTGCGACGGGCCGCGCGCGCATTTCGTGTCCAACGTGGACGGCGCGCATGTGCAGGATGTGCTGGCGCGGCTGAACCCGGCAACGACGCTGGTGATCGTGGCCTCCAAGACCTTCACCACCATCGAAACGCTCAGCAACGCCAAAACGGCCCGCGACTGGATCGTAAACGCCGTCGGGGAAGAGGCCGCAGGCGATCATTTTGTGGCGCTGTCGACCTCGTTGGAAAAG
>CALGTJ010000365.1 GCA_937901435.1 uncultured Rhodobacter sp.
ACTCTCATACCGCAGCCGCCAACCGACCGTGGTGAATAATCCGGGTTAGAGGTGTCGATGCCTGCCGCTGCGATCCGGGACAGAACAGAGTCCGCGCGTTTTTGGCTAAGGCGCAGGTTGACCTGCGGATCACCTGACGGATCAGAGTGGCCTTCGATCTGAATCGTCACACCGGGGCAATTTTGCGCGATAACGCCGATCAAACGGGCCTGCGCCATACCGGCATCCTCGCCCGTCAGACCGCCACTTGGGAAATAGATCTTTGTCTCTTTCGCAAGGGTCTTCAGGTCATCGACGCAAGGGTTATCACCGACCAGATTGGCCTGAGCCGCAGCAAAAAAGCGGCAGGGTTGTTGGCGATATTCGGCGCGACCCGCGGGGCAACGTTTTCCGGCGTCATAAAGGCTGCGGCAACATTTGTCCTTTTGGGGACGGGTTGACCCGTTTCGCCGACCAAAGGCACCACTTCTGTCAACGTCTGTTTTGGCGTTAAAACGTCGGTCGCACTTAGGTTCGATGTGATAGTGTTAAAGGCAACTGTCGGTTCAACACTGCGGCTTACTTCGACACCGCTTACGTTAGGAGCGGGCGTAACGGTCGCCGATTGCACAGCGGGGCGGACAGGTTGTTGCGGTGCGTCCACGCTGGCGATGAAGGCTGGTGCAGGCGCGCTCAATGCCGCGACTGGCTCTGCTGGATTAACATTCTGTTGACGGTCAAAATACCCGTTTGCCGCAAAAACAATTGCGGCGCTGGGCGCAATCCACGGCAAATTTTCTTTCAGAAATTTAAAACCCATTGCTCTTCCCCCAAAGGCACGGCCCGTGCTGGCTGATATCTCAATATTTCGGGCCAATTGCGACATCTTGTGTGCAAAACGAATCGTTCGTCAATATGCACCGGGGCGACTTATCGCGATTTTATAGCTATATTTGGGGAAAAACACCGCAAAATGGGTGCAGACCGCAATGGATAGTGGTCATGGGCGTTGATGCGTGAAAATTAATCAAACCCAAGGCATTCCCGCAAAGGACATGCTTTGCACCGGCACCTATTGATTGAACACGCGGCTTGGGTGCAACTCACCGGATTTGTAGATCCCGACGGCTACCGCCTTGCCGTCAATCGAGGCCCACGCCTCGTCGCCGTATTCCGCCTCTGACGAGAACACCATGCCGGGGTTGCCGTTGCGCAGCTTGGCTGCACCTTCTGGCGTGCAGCGCAATTGGGGCAGGTCTACAAGCCCTTCTTCCAAAGGCAGCAAAAATGCGTCCAGCTCTGTTGTTTTCGCCAATCCCTCGACCTTGGCCAAGGTGATGCTATTTTCCGCCTCAAACGGTCCAGACCAGATCCGGCGCAGCGTGACCACATGGCCGTGACAGCCCAGCATTGCGCCGAGATCGCGCGCGATCGACCGCACATATCCGCCCTTGCCGCAAACCATGTCCAGCACGGCTGTATCCGCATCGGGACGGCTGACCAGCGTCAACTCGTCCACATATAATTCGCGCGCGGCCAGTTCCATTTCCTCGCCCGCCCGGGCGAGTTTGTAGGCGCGTTGCCCGTCGATCTTGACGGCCGAAAACTGCGGCGGCACCTGCAGGATGTCGCCGGTGAAAGAGGGCAGGGCGTCAAGGATCTGTTCATTCGTGGGACGTGTGTCCGAGGTGGCGATCACCTCGCCCTCGGCGTCATCGGTGTTGGTCGCCTCGCCCAGCTTGACGGTAAAACGATAGGCCTTCAGCGCATCGGTGATGTAGGGCACGGTCTTTGTCGCCTCGCCCAAGGCCACGGCCAAAACGCCGGTCGCCTCGGGATCCAAAGTACCAGCATGACCCGCCTTTTTGGCGTCAAACGCCCAGCGAACCTTGTTCACGACGGCGGTTGATGTGATGCCTGCAGGCTTGTCCACCACCAGCCAACCGGAAATATCGCGCCCTTTACGCGTTCTCGCCATCGTCGTCCTCGCTCTTGTCAGGGTCGCGGTCCAGATCGCGTTTTACATTGTCCTGCGCCAGCAGACGGCGGGTTTCGTCGATCTGATCGAACGTGTCATCCAGCAGGAACTTCAGTTCCGGCGAGAATTTCAGCGTCAGGTTTTTGGTGATCAGATGCCGCAACTCGCCCTTGTTCTTGCGCAGGGCCAGCAGCGCCTCGTCCTTGCCCTGACCGCCAAGCGGCAGGACAAAGGCCGTTGCAATGCGCAGATCGGGCGACACGCGCACTTCACCGACCGTAATCGACATACGCGCCAGATCAGGGTCGTGGACTTCGCCCCGTTGCAGCACCTCGGACAGGCACCGCCGGATCAATTCGCCAACGCGTAGCTGTCGCTGCGACGGACCGGCACTATAAGAAGAATTTTTCGCCATGGCGCGTCATCTATGCCTGAAACGGGTCCACTGCAACCGGGGCTTTGCAAGCGGGCGTGTGAAAGGCTAAGTCACAGCAAAAGGTTTCAGGAGCGATAACATGAGCGATCTTCCCGGCATTGTGATCACAGGTATCTCTGGGCGTATGGGGCAGATGCTGGCCAAAACGGTACTGGCCTCTGACAAGGCGCGGCTTGTGGGCGCGGTTGAGCGCGAGGGACATGACTGGATCGGGCAGGATCTGGGCGTTGCCATGGGTGGTGCGGCCAGTGGTGTGATCGTCACCGATGACGCGCTGGACGCCTTTGCCAAGGCGCAGGCCGTTCTCGATTTCACTGCCCCGGCTGCCACGGTTGCCTTTGCCGGACTAGCAGCGCAGGCCCGCGCCGTACATGTGATCGGCACCACGGGCCTCTCTGATGACGACCTTGCCGCAGTCAAGGCCGCCGCGCGTCACGCGGTGATCGTGCGCGCGGGCAACATGAGCCTTGGGGTCAACCTGTTGGTCAAACTCACCCGCATCGTCGCGGCCGCATTGGATGAGGATTTCGACATCGAGGTGATAGAGTCCCATCATAACAAAAAGGTAGACGCTCCTTCTGGCACCGCGCTGATGCTGGGTCAGGCGGCGGCGGACGGGCGTGGTGTCGATCTCAACGCCGTGTCCGACCGGGGCCGTGACGGCATCACAGGCGCACGCAAACGGGGGGACATCGGGTTTACCGCTGTGCGCGGCGGCGACATCATCGGCGAGCACGACGTCCTGTTCGCCGGAGCCGGAGAGAGGATCTCCCTGCGGCACATCGCCAGTGATCGCAGCCTGTTTGCCAAGGGCGCGCTGAAAGCCGCCCTTTGGGGTCAGGATCAGAAGCCCGGTGAATACGATATGATGGATGTGCTTGGGTTAAACTAATCCAAAGGATTATCTGCCACGTATCGTTTCAAATCACACTTTGTACGGACGGCTTTGGATATGAAAAAATACGTGTTTCTGGCTTGGGCTTTGGCAGTGTTGACCTCTGCGCCTGCGATGTCCGAAGAATTCCAGACCATCAATGACCGCAGTTCTTTTCTGGCGCTGGTTAGTGGCAAGCAATTGACGCGTCTCGGAATAAAGCTGGACGTCCTCTCGTCCGGCCAGATACAGGGCCGCGCCTTTGGCAAGCCGGTCAAGGGGGCTTGGAACTGGAAAAACGGGTATTTTTGTCGTGATCTCTATTTTGGCGATAGGGACTTGGGTCCCAATTGCCAGGTCGTCAAAGCCAACGGGCGCACCCTGCGCTTTATCGCAGATCAGGGTGCGGGCCAGTCAGCCGACCTTCGCCTGAACTGAACTGCCTTATCCGGTTCATCTTGGTAAAAATACTCTTGGGGTGTGGGGGCTGGCCCCCACCCGGTGATAGAGCAAAGCAATTTTATCCCGAACAGCCTTAGAAATCGATGGCAATCCCTTTGCTCTCCCAATCGCCATACCGCACGGGCTCAGGTCCGTCACGCCCGCCCAATTCCTTGGGTAAGGCCAAGTCCTGCGCTGCTTTGCGCCGGGCCTCTGCCTCTGCAAGGGCGCGCTGGGCGGCGGGGGGAAGGTCTGGTTTTGGTGTCTCGGTCATCTTCGCGCTCCTTGTCGGTGCTTCACATGTGATATACGCCACAGGCAATAAAGGGCAACGGTGGAGCGTTATATCATGGCCAAACCCGGTCTCGCGCCGCGCCGCGTGGCAGCTTATCTGCTGACACAGGTCACCGAAGAGGGCCGTCTGCTATCGGAATTGTTGCCCAAAGCCCTGGAGCGGCTGGAACCGGACGAACGCGCGCGCGCACAGCGTCTGGCGACCGATACCCTGCGCTGGATGGATCGCGCGGATCGGATGCTGGGGCCACACCTCAAGAAACGCCCCCGCGACGCTGTGATGAATGTCTTGCGCCTCGGAGTCGTGGAATTGGCCGTCGAAGGCGCGGCGGCGCACGCAGTTGTGGATGCTGGCGTCACCCTGATGCGCGACAGCCCGCGCACCAGTTCCAGCGCGGGTCTGGTCAACGCGGTCTTGCGCAAGGTGGCGCAGGATCTCGACAAATGGCCAAAACTTCCAGTACCACGCCTTGCAAAATGGCTGCGCGGGCCGTTGATCAGTGGCTATGACAAAAAGACGATTGAACGGATCGAAGCGGCCCATGCCAAAGGCGCGCCGCTGGATCTGACCGCCAAAGGCGCGCCAGAACAGGTAGCACAGCAAACAGGTGGCGTGTTGTTGCCCACAGGCTCTATCCGCTTGCAGGGCGCGGGACAGGTCAGCAAGCTGCCGGGGTTCACACAAGGCAACTGGTGGGAGCAGGATGCGGCCGCCGCGATTCCGGCC
>CALGTJ010000366.1 GCA_937901435.1 uncultured Rhodobacter sp.
TATCTGAAACCCGCATGGGCCGCACCAGATACACAGAGTTCAGGACACTCCCAGATTTTGTCCGGACTGCCCTGCGAAAGGCCGTCCGTCCCGTTCTTCTTCACGTCCAGGACAGGCCCCGACCAACAGTACTCTTGGATGTACATCGACAAATCTGAAATCAGCAGCATTCCTACACATCTCGAAAACCTAGCCGACCATGATCGGAAACCCAAGGGCACCGGCGACGGGGTGCGAATACATCCTTACAGTCCAGCCGATAGCGAAGTGAATACCGCAGAAATCGATCGGCCATGCCCACGAAATTTCACCCGAAAGCCGAACTACAGCTTAGTTCTATCGCCTCAGAAGAAAGCCAGGGCGGGCGACCCGCCCCGGCACTGAGGTCATTCGGTGACCGGTTCTTCATCGCGGCGCGGGAAGGCGACCATTTCGACATCGGTAAACATGCTGTGCTTGACGTTGATCGACGTGGTGTTGCCGCTGTCGTCGGTGTTGACGAAGAGGACGCCGCAGCGGTCCCAGAAGTTCTTGCCATCTTTTTCGCCGGATTTGACGTTCAGTTTCAGAGTTTGAGTAGCCATTTCTTGATCCTCACTTTGAGTGTTTCGATGAACATGACGAAAGCTGGCACCAAGGGGCTGTCAGCGAGAAACTTGCCTCGCGAGGAATGCGCTGGCGCAGGGGAATTTTCTTGTTGAAGCGGGGCTTGCACCGCGTCTGCGACGGCTGCCCGCTTATGTTCAGCAATCATAAACACGACAGTGAGAACAAAAAATCGGCACTCCAAAATCGACCTGCCACGTCATCACGCATCGGAATGGCCAAGGACCTCAAAATCCGGCTGCAGCCAAACGGCTTTCGGTCAATCCAAATCAACAGCGGCCCCAGTTCACTCGCGCGCCAGATCCGCTTCCTCGTGCTCGAAGGCTGTCGCCATCTCCCTGATCTCCCGCTCCGGAGCCCCCAGGGCACGCGCAACGTCACGCCAAGCCGTAGTCGCTTCGGCCACCTCTGCAATAATGCGATCGGCCTCCCCGCGTTCGAGAAGATAGGATTCATGCTGCGCGCGGTGCAGGGCGATACTGGCATCCGGATTGTCGTCATCAACGTAGCTCTTGAGCACGCGCGGTTGGTTCGGCGCGGGGTTGATGTCGTAGGCCGGTGAAAGGTGCCAGCCGCCCCGCCCACGCAGAAAACCGTGATTGCGCATATGGTCATCGAGGTTCGTCACGAGAATAGAAAAGGCAACCCGCCGGTAGAGTTCCTCGCGGTCTTGGTCGGGTGTGACGCTTTCTGAGGTGATGATATCGGCCAAGTCCAAATAGCTGTAGCTTTCGCCATCTTTGCCGCACAACATCGCCATGGCCGACATGAACGGGATCCTGCCGTCATCGTTCCGGTCAAACCGATGGGACAAGAAAACCGGCTTGTCGCCAGCCATCTCAAGCGTGTGATCCGAAACCGTGATTCCGGCGCGCCTTGCCAGCTCCAGTGCGATGGCCTCCCATCGTTCCACACAATAGGTGTCCGTCTCTTTCGGGAACTTGGCGACAGAAAGACGGCCGTGTTGGTCGAGGATGCTGGCCTTCGGCCGAGCGCCGCCCAGAGAACTTCCCGGTGCAAACAGCATTTGAAGATCCTCGGCGGTCTCCTCCCCGCGAAGAACGCGTTGCGAGGCATGAAACAAATCCCCGAGTCTCACGAGAGCAGGCACGCCAATGCCGTCGCGCGCTTGAAACTCCCCATCAACCTTAAAGCGTAGCGCGCCCAAACGGGTCTCGTCATTTACGCCAAGCAGGTAGTCGGTTTCTTGCAGTGTTCTCGAGCGTCGCCCCTCGGCCTCTGCCATGCGCCCCTCAAAACGCCGCATCACCGTTCTGCCCCAGGTATCAGGGGCAGAATCTCCAAGCTGTGCAAGCATGTCCTGCCCGGCCTCAGGTACGAATTGCCCTTTAACGAGAGGCATGTCCGGCGAAAGCCCAAAGGCATTTTCGTCGCCAAGCCAATCGTCATGATAGTTAAAGGACACCCGCTCTCGGCCACGCCCCGCTTTGCGGTGAAGCGTGCCGACCCGTTTCAACCCCTGCCAGTCGATCCAGACCTCAACCATTTTTCAATCTCGCACGCTGCGGGAGGTCATCGAGGGCCATCTGCTCACCAACCGGATCGTTAAGGTCCCCCCAGCCTTTCAGAAGGCCGAGCGCCTGCAGTACTGCCACGTAGGTGCCAATCTTAACTGCGGGGTTCCCGCTTTCGATCTTGGCGATGGTCTGCCGCGTTGTGCCAGCGCGCTGCGCAACAATCTCAGCGGTCAATTTGCGGCGCAGTCGCGCAACACGAATGTTTTCCCCAAGTGCCACGAGCTCCTTACGGGCCGCTCTGGGCAGTTTGATCGCAACAGCCATAATGATACCTCCAAGCGACACTAAGTTCATAAATGTTACGCTGAGATATCATTAATGTCAATTTCCTCCATTTAGTTCCATAACCCAACGCCGCCACTCGAGTCACACCTTATGTTACCTCAATATAACATTGAGGGCATTAAGGTTACCAGTATGAAACACAGCCCGGTCACCCAATTGCGCCTGCAGGCTCAAATAACCACACAAATGCAATGCGTGCACTCGAGCTGAACGGAAACGGCGTGAGATCACATAAGTTCGCCAAACATGAATTTTATCCGCTGCCGAGCCACAAACGTGACACCGATCTGGAAGCAAGGCTTGTTGAAAGAGAGCGCTTTAACAGCCTTCAGACCCCATACGGCGCTCATCATGGAAAACCTGCTTACGAAATTCTCAATTAAAAGCTATCAATTGACGCGAATTATTCTGAGGATAACCGCACCCTACACGCGTCTGGAAAGGCCGGTTAGCTCGCAAAATGAAGTGACCTGATCCATGGCTCGAAAATGGTCTTGTCACGGTTACGTTCCGGTCTCTCAACTCATTTATGCGGCCTTTC
>CALGTJ010000367.1 GCA_937901435.1 uncultured Rhodobacter sp.
CTGGCCGGATACATAGACGATATCACCGACCGTCACATAGGGTACATAATTGGCTGCTGGCGCTGGAGCGTCGGGAAGGGTGACACCAAGCTGTGCGAGATTTGCTTAGAATTGTCCGCTCATGATAACGTCTCCAATATATAAGGGTGTCTTTCATTAACTTGGATATCGGAGATCGGAAAGTAAAATTCACCGCTCCCGAAAGGCTTTCACAAAGTAATTGCTCAATGGTTTTATCAAGTATGCAAGCGGGGAGCGGTCGCCGATTTTGATATAAGTTTCGACAGGCATTCCTGGCCGAAGGGTTGCCCCTTCGGGCAAGCGTGCGGTTTCGCCCTGTGCCAGTGTAATCTCAACGCGGTAATATGCGCCTTTTGCCGAGTCGTTTTGAAAGGTGTCGGCCGAAATCTGGGCAACCAGACCTAGGAGTTCGGGTGTATTATTTTGGTCCAGTGCAGAGAACCGCAAAAAGACGGTTTGGCCAATGAACAGTTGATCAATATACATTGGCGCAACCTGTGCTGCAATCACCAGAGGCCGGTCTTGCGGCACCAGATAAAGCAAGGGTTCTGCGGCGCGAATTACCGCGCGCAGGGCAAAGACCTGCAGGCCATAAACAATGCCTGAAACCGGGGCTTTTATGTCTAGTCGGGCAAGTTGTTGCTTCAGGGCCCGGCGTTGCTCTTTCAGCTCCATTTCGCGATAGTGTTGATCCCTGAGCTGAGAGATGGCGGTCTCATGGCGGGTGCTGCTGATTTTGACAGTTTCGATCTCAATTTCGGTGATCAACCCTTCGGCTTGCGCTTTTCGGGCAATCAATTCACCCAGGATACCCTGCAAACGCGCCTGCTCGCGTTTCAGATCTCGGATGCGGGTCGCTTGCGTCAATCCGCGTTCAAATAAAATCATCTGGTCTTCGAGATCTTGTTCGATCAACTCGACCTGTCGCGCTGCAGCGGTTTTCTGAGCGGTGATGCCGATGATCTGATCTGCAATCTGGTTGCGCCGTTTTTCCAACTGCGCCTTTTGTTGCCCCAAAGAGGTTTTGCGCGCCGCAAACAAACGTCTCTGGCCTTGCATTAGACCTTGTAGTCTTATGTCGCGTCTAGAGGCGTTGCGCAGCACTGGGTCGAAAGCAATCGCAACGCGGTCTTCACGTTCGGCTTCAAGCCGCCCGCGCCGCGCGATCAATTCAAATAACAGACCTTCGAGGATTACAAGTTCAGACAAGTGCTGGCTGGGATCAAGCGTCATCAGGGTGTCGCCAGCGTTGACCCGTGCCCCTTCTTTGACGGCAATTTTTGCGACCACGCCACCATCGGGGTGTTGAACAACCTGTCGGTTTTGCGCAACTTCAATGCGCCCGCTGGCGATGATGGCCCCTGAAATACGGGTCAAAGTGGCCCAGGTGCCACCGGCCCCAAGCAGAACAATCAGCGTGAGAACCCCTAAGGCAACCGTGCCGTTCGCGCTGAGCGGATCAGTTTTGGGGCTCATCGCAGGCCTGCGCTGTTTGTTCCGATCGCCGAGGCGATATTGCCATGATTTTGAACCATTGATGCGCGTATTTTATCATGGGGCCCAAAGACAGTTTGCCTGCCGTTGTCGAGTACCGGTAAAACGCCACATTCCACAATTGCAGCGGGCCATTTGCCTATAATGAGACCAGTTTTTTGTATAGCTTTAATTTGCCGGATTGTTGTGTTTAGTGTTGTGTTTTCAGCGCTGTCGAGATTCGAGTTTGGCTTGTCTAAAATCAGATTAACTGGGTCGCTGTAAAGCGCTTGGGCCAGACCAATCCGTCGCATTTGACCGCCGGATAATTGCATACCGCCACCGCCGAGCATCGTATCATAGCTCTCTGGCGGGTGCAGGATCATCTCATGCGCACAGGCTTTCTGGGCGGCGTTGGCAATGCTTTGGGGGTCCGGTGACGATATCATACGCACAATATTTTCGGTAAGACTGCATTTTTGGTAAGACTGCCGTCAAAGAAATGTATGTTTTGAGGTAGCAAACCGAGATAGACACACCGTAGATTGGGGTCAAAGTGATTAAGAGATGCGCCATCCAGTCGTGGTATGCCGCCGGCGGGCGCCCGGACAGGGGTGAGCGCCCTTGCCAGCGCCCGCCCCATCAATACAGAGCTGGCGATCATGGCGCCCGGGGACACGGCAGTCTGCAAAACAAGATAGGCACTTGGCCCCAAGATGGCAGATTGCAAGAACATGTGGGGGATTTTTATGACCGCCCCAAAAGTGCCAGCCAGATTGGCGGCCACCAGTTGTGTCAATGCAGCGCCGCTTTGCTGCGCCTGCCAGCGCGTATAGGTTGCTTGATGTATGCCCATGCTCTGGCTCATGTCGGTCTCGGTTCGGATTTTATCAGACAATCCGTTGACGTGGCAAAGTCCCCGATGCGCCTCGGCCAGCACCATACGGCTGCTCCATTGGTTCACCAGTGCAAGCGCAATCAATATAGCCACAGCCACAAGGGCAAAAGACCCTAACAGCGGATGCAACATGCGGATACCAGCCAGAAATGGCGGTGTCCACGGCGGGTCAAACAAGGCTATTAAGGCGGGTGAGGACACCCATCGCTGTATGGCATCGCGGTTCCGCAACCCGGTGGTGCCTTTTGCGTCATCTGGGGAGAGGGATGCACCCATCGCGGCGTCCAAGAAGGGTTTTTCAAGAGCTTGCGGGAAACCTTTGCCAGATCCAGCCATCCGCCGGGTGCGGCAACAATCACGAATTCCAGTTATCATACATAAAAGTGCGATCCATGCGGCGAGGACAAGCACTATGGCAAGGGATCGGCTGCTGAGCACACTATCGTAGACCTGCAGTTTATAGAGTGGCCC
>CALGTJ010000368.1 GCA_937901435.1 uncultured Rhodobacter sp.
GGTTTCGCGGGGGGCGAGAAAAAGCGCAACGAGATCCTGCAGATGGCTATGCTGGAACCCAAGATGTGCATTCTGGACGAGACGGATTCCGGTCTGGATGTTGACGCGATGAAACTGGTCAGCGACGGAGTCAACGCGCTCCGCTCTGAGGGGCGTTCGTTCCTTGTGATCACCCACTATCAGCGTTTGTTGGATCATATCGTACCAGATGTTGTGCATATCATGTCCGATGGGCGCATCATCAAATCCGGCGGCGCGGACCTCGCGCTGGAGGTCGAAAAGAATGGCTATGCCGATATTCTGAGCGAGGTGGCCTGATGGCGGTTCCACAGGTCAAAGCGGACGCCACCGAAGCGCGTCTTGCCACGCTCAGCCTGCCGGAGGAGCGCGGTTGGGCGCGGGGTCTGCGAACGGATGCGCTGTCGCGGTTGCGCGCCATGGGCTTGCCCAGTCGGCGCGATGAGTACTGGAAGTTCACCCGCCCAGACCGTTTGGTCGATGCGGCAGTGCCAAATGCGACAGCCTTTCAACACGACGAGGTGCCTCTGTTTGACGGAACGGATCGGCTAAAGGTTGTCTTTGTGGACGGCGTCTTTGACCCGGACCGCTCTGATGATCTGTCCCTTGAAGGCATCGAAATTGAGCGCCTTGCAACAGCGCAAAAGGCGGATATCCACTGGGCCAAGGACCTTTATGGCGTGCTGGAAACCCGTGGCCAGACCCCGGTCGCGCGCCCTTTGGCCACGCTGAACACGGCCTTTGCCACGGACGGCATCCTGATCCGCGCAACGGGAAAGGTCAGCAAACCTGTCCATCTGATTTATCTCCATGAATCAACGACTTCTGATGCGATCCTCCACCACTGTATAAAACTTGAAGAAAATGCAGATCTGACGATTTTGGAAAACGGCCCCGCCGCTGCGCGCTTTAACAAGGTGATGGAAGTTGAGGTCGCCGATGGCGCCAGCTTTCACCACGTCCGCGCGCAGGGGCGTGACCATGACCGCACCGCCGTGACCCACATCTTTGCGCGGCTTGGCAGCAAAAGCCTGTTCAAATCCTTTACGATGACGGTCAACGGCGTGCTGACCCGCAACGAGGCAGTGATCGAGTTGACAGGCAATGACGCCAGCGCCCATGTGGCTGGCGCGGCTGTGGGTGATGGCGATTTTCTTCAGGATGACACGGTGTTCATCACCCATGACGCGGTGAATTGCGAAAGCCGTCAGGTGTTCAAAAAGGTGCTGCGTAACGGGGCGACGGGCGTGTTTCAGGGCAAGATCCTTGTGAAACCGGATGCGCAAAAGACCGATGGCTATCAAATCAGCCAGTCTTTGCTGCTGGATGACGACGCGCAGTTTTACGCCAAGCCAGAGCTGGAAATCTACGCGGATGATGTGCAGTGCAGCCATGGCTCGACCACGGGGGCGATTGACGAAACGGCGCTGTTTTATTTCCGCTCGCGTGGCATCCCAGAGGCCGAGGCGCAGGATCTTCTGGTTCTGGCCTTCCTCGCGCAAGCCATTGAAGAGATTGAGGATCAGGGCCTTGCCGACGATATCCTTGCCCGCCTGGAGGCATGGTTGCATCGGCATCGTCGCAGCTGATGGCGCTGACCCAGGACATCGTTTCGACCTACAAAAACCCGCGCGCTGTGATGCGGCGGCAACTGGCGCTTGGGCAGCGCGAGGATCGGGTGCTGATGTATCTGTTCGTCGCTTGCGGCCTTATCTTTGTCGCGCAATGGCCGCGCCTGTCACGCGAGGCGTTCCTGAATGAAGAGATCCCGTTGAATGCGCTATTGGGGGGCGCGTTGATGGGATGGTTGTTCATCGCTCCGCTTGTTCTTTATGCCATCGCGGCGCTATCGCGGCTGTTTGCAAAACCCTTGCGCGGGCGGGGCAGTTGGTACAGCGCGCGGCTGGCGCTGTTTTGGTCGCTGCTGGCCTCTGCGCCTTTGTGGCTGCTGGACGGACTGACTGCAGGCTTTATCGGGCCCGGACCAGCGCGCAGTCTGACCGGCGCCGTGGCCTTTGGGGCCTTCACAACCTTTTGGCTGTTGAGCCTGTTTGAAACCGAACGGCCTGTCGAACGGCCCGGAGTCTCTGCATGACGTTGAGCTTTAAATTCTTGCTGGATCAGGTGCTTACCACGATCCGCACACCTCGCGACGGGGCGCAATGGGTGAAATCCATCACCATGCCTCGCCAATCCCGGTGGGAGGCGCTGGCGCTGTTCATGGTGATTGGCGTGGTCTTCAACCAGATCACCGGCTTTCTGATGTTTGGCGATTTCCGCATCATCATGATGGGGCTGGTCCTGAACCCGATCACATATGCGATGATCCAGATGGCGGTCTTGGTGATCATGGTCTTCGCGGTCTTCTGGATCGGGCGCACCATGGGCGGTACGGGGGGCTTCGAAGACACGATCCTGCTGGTCGCGTGGTTGCAGGCGATCATGACCCTGCTTCAGGTCGCGCAGACCATCGCGATCCTTTTGATTCCGCCGCTTGGGATCATCGTTGCCATTGCCAGCTTTATTCTGTTCTTTTGGCTGCTGGCCAATTTTATTGCCGAATTGCATGGGTTTACGTCAATTCCAAAGGTATTGGGCATGATCCTGATCTCGTTGATCGGTCTGACCTTTGGCATGACGATCCTGCTGTCCATTATCGGTATTTCCATGCCTGGAGTTGTCTGACGTGTACGATGTAAGCGAAATCCGTAAAGACTTTCCCATCCTGTCCCGCGAGGTCAACGGCAAGCCGTTGGTCTATCTGGATAATGGCGCCTCTGCGCAGAAGCCGCAGGTGGTGATCGACGCGATCACGCAGGCCTATTCTATGGAATATTCGAATGTT
>CALGTJ010000369.1 GCA_937901435.1 uncultured Rhodobacter sp.
GAAATCAGAGACGCTGCATGAAATCGGCGGACAACTTCTTTGACAAACACCGGGTCCGGCAATCACCAAGCTTTGGCGAGGTCGCCAATGTGCCTCTGCCACCGAAAGACACAATGATGCCGACGCCACTGCCGCAGGTTGGACTGACCTTGGCTGATCGCATGGCCAAGACAATTGTCGAACCCTCTCCGGCTGCTGCGATCATCAACGCGCCGCAGCGTAATGAATTCGGTCTGACCTGTGGCCCGATCCTGTCGGCCTCGGTGAAAGACTCTGCGATGGTGTCCCTCATTCTCACAGCCCCTTGTCGCGGGACCGAGGAAATTGTGGTGCATCACGGTGACCTGTCATTCTCGGGTCGCTTGAACAAGCTTGGCACCTATACAGTTGACGTACCGGCGTTTGTGGCCGAGGCCGATTTTCGCGTTGTCTTTGACGATGGTGCAGAGGCGTTTGCCATGGCCAATGTGCCCATGGCCGATATGACGGACCGGGTTGCTCTGGTTGCGGGTGACCGGTCCGGGCTTCAGATTCACGCTTTGGAATTTGGCGCAAATTACAATGAGAAGGGTCATGTTTGGTCAGGCGCTGCGCGCGATGCGGAAACTGCAGCGTTAGAGGGCGGCGGTTATCTGGTGCGGCTTGGTGACGAAACCACGACAACGCCGTTGATCGCAGAGGTCTACACCTTTCCCGACTTTGCCAAGAAACGGGATGGCGTGGTGCGTCTGAGCGTCGAGGCAGAAGTGACGTCCTACAACTGCGGCAAAGAGGTTGAGGGCCATACAATAGAGCGTGGGCGCGACGGAGAAGTCACACAAGTGGCCATGACTGTTGCAATTCCGGACTGCACAGCAATTGGTGAATTTCTTGTGTTGAAAAACTTGCTGCGAGACCTGAAAATCGCTTCGAACTGATAGCGCAAAGGTCTAGCACCAAATGACCATCCTGCGTGCGGCGAGTCTTGCCGCACTTTTTCTTTGGACGGGGTATAACGGCCCTGCCTTTGCAAACGATGTCACCCTGACTTCGCGGGATGGGTCCGTTGAAATTATTGGTGCCCTGCTTGGGTATGATGGCGAGTTTTATCGTGTTGACAGCGAATTCGGCATTCTCACCGTCGATGGCAGTGGCGTGCTATGCGAGGGGCCGGGATGCCCGGATCTTCAGGGATATGTTGCAGATATTTCGATCTCTGGCGCACGCACGATGGGCGAGGTTCTTATGCCTGCCCTCGTTCAGGCCTTTGGTGCTAGAAACGGGTATCGGGTGGAACGTCAGGTCATCGACGATACTCATTTTGGATATAGCCTAACCGATCTCGTAAATGACCGGTTGGCGGCACGCATCCGGTTTCGCGTGACCTCTACGTCAGAGGGGTTCGCGGACCTGCTGGCAAACGAAGCGGATATTGTTCTGTCCTCGCGACAAGCGACGCTGACAGAAATCCGGTTGTCAAAAGAAGTCGATCTAGGCGATCTGGCCGATCCCAAACGGCGCAAGATCATCGCGCTGGACGCCATTGTGCCCGTGGTTTCTGCGTCAAACCGGTTTGACGCGGTGGCGTTGGACACGCTGGCAAAGATATTTGCAGGTGAGATTGACAACTGGACAGCGCTGAATGGGCCAGACGCGCCGATAACCTTGCATATTCGGGATGATCTTTCTGGCCTGACCACAGAATTCCGGCGGCGTGTTCTATTGCCGGCGGGCAAAAAGTTGGCAAGCACGGCCGTGCGTCATCAAAGCAATGTCGAACTGGCTGACGCTGTTGCGCGCGATCCTTATGCTATTGGCGTTGCAACACAATCCGAGATTGGCAATGCAAAGCCGCTGACGGTCTTGGGGACTTGCGGTCTGCCCGCATTTGCAAATGAAACATCCCTGAAAGCGGAAAACTATCCGCTGACAACACCGCTTTTCATCTACACACCTGCCCGACGCGCCCCGCGTTTGATACGGGAGTTTCTGCGCTTTGTGCGCTCTGACCCTGCCCAGCTTGTCATTGACCGTGCCGGTTTTGTGAACCTGCGCTTGCAAGAATTACCCGTGGGCGAACAGGGGCAGCGGCTTGCCAATTCCATTGATTACGCCGGAGACGAAGTGTCTTTGGACGATCTTAAACGTCTGACAAAGCGGATGAAGGGCACGTCGTGGCTGTCGTTGGTGTTCCGGTTCGAGCAGGGCGGGATCAGGCTGGATGCACATTCTGAGTCCAACGTTGAACTCTTGGCACAGATGCTGGAGCAAGGCGAATACGATGGGCGCAGGTTGATCTTTGTGGGGTTTAGCGACAGCGCAGGAACGGCATCGGGCAATTTGCGCCTTGCCCAACGGCGCGCCGAGGCTGTGCGGGATGCCGTGATAGAGGCGGCGCTGGCAGTCGATCGTCGCAGAGTTCGCCTAGAGGTGGATGCCTTCGGGGAAGCGATGCCGATTGCCTGCGACGGGAGTGATTGGGGTCAGCGGATCAATCGCCGGGTCGAGGTCTGGGTTGGTCAGATATAGCCCGCCGAGCGCATGCTCAGTTCAGTGGATTTCCCAATAATCAGATGATCGTGCAAAACAAGGCCAAGCGCCTTGGCGGCATTGTCGATCTGCAAAGTCATGGACACATCAGACTCTGACGGGGTCGGATCGCCCGAGGGGTGGTTGTGGACAAGGATCAGCGCCGAAGCGTTCAATTCCAACGCGCGCTTTACCACCTCTCTGGGGTAAACGGGCACATGGTCTACGGTTCCCTTTGCCTGCTCTTCGTCGGCAATCAGGACGTTCTTGCGATCTAGAAACAGCACGCGAAACTGCTCTGTTTCGCGGTGTGCCATCGTCGTGTGGCAATAGTCCAGAACGGCGTCCCACCCAGAGATCACAGGGCGCTGCATGACGCGGGAACGGGCCATGCGATGTGCCGCAGCCTCCAGGATTTTGAGATCAAGGATTAGCGCCTCTCCGACGCCCTTGACCTGTGCCAACCGTTCCGGAGGCGCTGAAATCACGCGATTGAAATCGCCAAAGGTATGAATCAACTGCCCGGCCAGTGGTTTCACATCGCCATTGCGAAAGGTCCGAAACAGGATGAGTTCCAACAATTCGTAATCCGGTATCGCAGCTGCACCGCCGTCCACAAACCTTTCGCGAAGCCGCTGGCGATGGCCGGCAATGTAGGATGGGACCTGCCCACCTTGTGGCGCAGTTGAGGACTCTGGCTCGAACAGAGGCATTTGTGATTCTTGAAAGGCGAAACGATTGGTCATGGGTAAGCGCCGCGTTATCGCCCTCGTAGACGTTTGAAGTCTGTCATCTGAGAAGA
>CALGTJ010000370.1 GCA_937901435.1 uncultured Rhodobacter sp.
AACTTGCGCAATATCTCATCCCGTGGCGTGTCGCTTAGGATCACTCGGATATAATTTTGTAGGACCTTCGACAGAGATGCGCGCCTGTCCAAGCCTTGGGTGCAGCTTATTCGCTAAAACCCAAGCCATGAGCAGCCCTGCGCCACCTGCAACGAAGACGCCAGAGATTGGCGAAACCAGTAAGACCAGCCATGCAGCACCAGGCGTCAGGATACCCGACACATCGCGGAAGCTGGAATATATTGCGGACATTTCTGTACGCTCTGATGGCTTGACGGCAAGCAAGAAAGGCAGACCGGCGCACACGTCCAACAAGATCAGGAAAAAGGAACCAGCCATCAAGCAAACAACGGCAATCGGCGGAGTGCCATGTGGCGCGCCAGCCACCAGGAACAAAAGCCCGGAGATCAAGAACCCAACCCTCACGGCCTTCTTGACGGACCTGCGCTGTATGAAACGGAACATCAAAGGTGTAAGGAAGAGTGCGCCATTTGAAATCGAAAGCGCGATCCCGCCCAACTGTTCGCCCAATCCGTTTTCGAGGGCATAAATCGGAAGATACACGACATAGACCCACCATCCGCATGATCGGATCACGGCGAAGGTCCAACCTGTAATCAGACGCGGTTGTTCTGCAAATCTTCGAAAGTAAGCGAAGGGATTGGCGGGCGCTGCCCGGCTTTTGGTGATCAACTTCCCATCTCCAAGGCGCATTACGAGAAAGACAAGAAGCATCGTCAACGCAGCGCTGGCTGCAATTAAGAATGGTGCTGGCCGCCACCAACTATATAGAAACACACCCAACGCAGGGCCAACCGTCCATCCCAATGCACTGTAGAAAAGCCGCGATGTTTCCAGCTTTCCCAGCTCTATTTTCGATACATAATCAAGCACATATGCGTTGAAGCATACAAAGGTTGTAACTGTAGCAAAGGTCGTGAACGAAAGCCCCACAACAACTGCAGTAGGGGCTTCAAAGCACGCCAGTAGCGCTCCGATTGCAAACATTATTGTACCGGCAGCGTAGACCCACCGTCGCGGTACATAGCGAATAAGATACGGAACAAATAAGCCAATCATCAGTGAGCTCAAACCAATGAAGAAGTAAACTTTGGACACGACGCCAACATCTTGCAGGGCTCGGTAAATTATAAGAGGAAACACCGAAATCAGTATGCCTCTGGCTATCGCTTCAGTTCCCGCCAAAACGGCGAAACCTCGAACGCTAGGCGCAGGTGCATGGCGAAGCCATTCTGGGATACGACGTTCGTGCATCAGAGCTACTCATCTGGATAATTCCATAAATGACAGGCCTCGTGTTGCTGTGCATTTCCAGTTGCGACGCAATGTCGTTTTTCCGCAAAACCCTCTTTCCTAAAGTATGCCGAGGCACCGAACAGACGTCGTTGAATGTAGTCGTATTTTGCCTTTTTGGTCGAAAACGTGACAGCGCTTTACAGGAATCCTGTCGAAGCTACCCAAGACAACGGCAAATGGTGGCCAAAATGATGGGCGTTCACTCTATCGAAGGCGGGTTCACACCCGAAGAATGTGATGAGATTGTCATCGCAAAGACTGTGGCCCCTGCGCGAGAAGCGTTGCTTGTCGGTCAAAACCGCGATCACAATCTACGCCGCTCTGACTTGGTGTGGCTGGATGAAGTCGACGGCATGGGATGGGTCATGGACCGGCTTATCGACGTCGTCCGAAAATCGAATAGGGATCGGTTTGATTTTGATCTGCAAGAATTTGCAGAAAGCCCGCAAATCGCAACTTATGAAACGACGGAAGGCGGGCATTTCAAATGGCATTCGGACATTGGTGATGGGCCAGTTGCGCGTAAACGCAAGCTAACTTTGGTCGCCCAACTCAGCAAACCCGGAACCTATGACGGGGGTGATCTGGAAGTGATGCCCGGTGCGCATATCGTTGGGGCCAGTCGTGCACAGGGTTGCGTCACCATCTTTCCAAGCTTTCATTTGCATCAAGTGACGCCCGTGACCAAGGGCACTCGCCATTCATTGACTGTCTGGGCCCACGGTCCGGCATTTCGATAATCACAAGAGGGGGCTTGGTCACATACTCGATGCAAACCTACGGGTTAAAAAAGGTCCTTTGCGCCGGTGACACAAATGTTGGGTTTTGACCGGGGCTATTTTGAAGATAGCGGCTCCAAACGTTCTTTGGGGCAATAACTCATTCTAGAGGAGTGTAGGATGGATGAATTGGATGTGGACGCGCTTCGGATTTTGAAAGCTGTTGCAGAGGAATATGGGAAGGTTTTGACCCTTGACGCTGTCGATGAAGTTGATGTTTGGTCGATCGATGAGCTCGTGAGATACGGGTTAATCAGCGTCCGACAGCTTCACAACGCTGATGAGTTGACGCTGACGAACGAGGGTGAATGGTATCTGGAAAACCGACTGGGTGAGTAAAAAAGTAAGTTTTCTGTCTTTTCAGAAGTGGCAGCGAATTTTCGGACCAGTCGTTAAGGTGGATCACATGACTAAGGAACTGATCTAGAATGAAAATCCGAAAACCCATTCGCCTGAATTCAAAGCCTAGGTAGCGTTTGAAGCAAGTCGCGAGGAGAGCTAAAAGCACACCCTTTTTAGTATTCAGCCTCAGTCAATAAAACAGCGGCCAAGCCCGACAAGACCTTCTGCATTATGACGAAATTCGGCTTTTTGGACAGGGTCTCTTCGTCCATGTACAAACCACGGTTGACCTCAATTTGAAGGCTATGGCGTCCTTCGGCAGGCCGACCATGGCGGCGGACCAATTCAAAGCCTTTGTAAGGATCATTGATCGAAACCGTGAACCCGCAATTGCGCAAATAATTCACCACACATTTCAGTATTCTAGGGGCACAAGTCGTGCCCTCTCTGTCACTAACGACAAAATCCGGACGTGGCACCGCACCGTCCTCGGTTGTGCGGTCCCCCATGCTGGCCATTGAGTGGCAATCTATGTGAAGCACGCACCCGTGACTTGCATGCGCGGCGTCGATCAGATCAGCCAAGGCCGCATGATAGGGACGCCAGTACTCCACGATCCGCTGCGAAACCTCTGCCACGGACAATTTGCGATCATAGATCGGCCCAAGCGCCTTCATGTCCTTCCAGATCAACCCAACCCCGCGTTCCAGAGTCTTGGATGTTGGGTTGATTGCATGCGGCCATTCGGCATCTAACATCGTCACGTCTATGTCGTCTTCGTTGCGGTTGGGATCAATGTAGCTGCGCGGGAACAACGCATGCAGCAACGTCGCACCGTGATCGGTGACCCCAGAAAATAGCTCTTCTACATGGGCGTCCTCAGAGCGCCTGAGGATCATGCGGTCAATCGAATGGCCAAAATCATCGGGGTAGATCGAGCCGGAGTGCGGACTGTCAAAAACCAAGGACTTTGGCGTTCCTTGCGGGCGGTGAATGCGAAATGCGTCGGTCATGTCTGGTCCCAGAAGTGGCAGGAGGCATGCCGGCCTTCAGAAATTTTTTGAAGCTTAGGAGCCTCAGTGCGGCAAATTTCCTGTGCCAGAGGGCAGCGGGGGTTGAAGTGGCAGCCGGGGGGCGGGTCAAGGGGCGATGGTATCTCGCCTATGATAGGTTCAAAGACCCTTTGGCGTTGATCCAGTCGAAGGGCCTCGGCCAGCAGTGCTTTGGTGTAAGGGTGGCGGGGATTTGCGAAAATTTCTTCCGTTGGCGCGCTCTCGACGATACGGCCCAAATACATGATAGCGACGCGGTCTGCGATATGCTCCACGACGCTCAGATCGTGACTGATAAACAAATACGTCAACCCAAGCTCTGTCCGCAAATCCATGAAAAGGTTAATAACCTGCGCTTGGATCGACACATCTAGGGCGGCGATTGCTTCGTCACAGACCAGGAATTTCGGTTTCACGGCAAGCGCACGCGCGATGCCAATCCTTTGCCGCTGCCCGCCAGAGAACTGATGCGCGTAGCGTTTCTTGAGCGATGGATCGAGACCCACCTTTTTCATGACATCATCAACATAATCCGATGTCTCCGCAGCACTCACCAGCCCGTGAATGCGCGGGGCCTCACCGATGATATCCTCAACGCGCATGCGTGGATTAAGGCTGGCAAAAGGGTCTTGAAAGATCATCTGAATGGCGAGCGTCGCTGCCCGTTTATCGGCGGCGTTCATGTCAGACAGGTCGCGCCCCTCGAACAGAATGCTGCCGTCGCTGGCCTCGTGAATACCCGCAACAACGCGGCCAAGCGTGGATTTGCCACAGCCGCTCTCGCCCACCAGACCCAACACCTCGCCCGGCGCGATTGCCAAATCGACATTATCAACGGCGTGAACGGTTTCCTCGCGGATGTTCGCACCAAGTTTTTGCGCCAATTTGCCCGCTATATCGAGGCGTTTGGTAAAGCGTTTCGAGACGCCAGAAATTTCAAGAATGGGGTTTGTCATACGCGCCCTCCACCCGAATGTGGGTTAAAGCAGCGCAAACTGCGGCCGTCATGATCCTCAACGGAGGGTTCCATTGCACAAGCATCGGTCACGTTCTGGCAGCGCGGCGCAAAGGCGCATCCTTGCGGGAGTGCAAGCATATTGGGGGCCATACCTTCGATTTGAAACAGGCGCTGTCCGCGTTTATTGGCCGAAGGAACCGATCCTAACAGCCCAACGGTGTAGGGATGCAGCGGGCGGTCAATGATGTCATCCGTGCCACCTTGTTCCACGATCCGACCTGCGTACATCACGGATATTCGGTCGGCGAGGCCTGCAACCACAGCCAGATCGTGGGTGATCCAGATCATCGCAGTTCCCGTGCGCCGTGTCAGGTTTTGCGCCTCATGAATGATTTGCGCTTGGATGGTCACATCAAGGGCCGTCGTGGGTTCATCGGCAATAATCAGGTCGGGCTTGTTGAGAAAGGCAGTTGCAATGGCGACCCGCTGGCGCATGCCCCCTGACAATTGGTGCGGATAGGCACGCAAGCGTTCTTCGGGCGACGGGATACCAACCAGCCCCAGTGCGTCACGGCAGCGTTCCCAAGCGGTTTGATGGTCGACGGGTTCATGTGCCGTTATCGCTTCAATCAGCTGGGTGTCGATCCGTAAAACGGGATTAAGCGTCATCATCGGGTCTTGGAAAATCATCGCAATACGGTTGCCACGCAGCTTTTGCAGACTGCTCTCCGAGGCATTTGCAATCTCGGTTCCGTTGAACTTGATCGAGCCTTCGATGATGCGACCAGGCGGATCAATCAGGCCAAGAATCGAAAAACCGGTGATTGATTTACCAGAGCCACTTTCCCCGACAAGTCCCATAATTTCGCCTTTGCCGACCGAGAAATCGACACCGTCTACTGCTTTCACAGCGCCTGCGCGGGTTAAGAAGTGCGTGCGCAGGCCTTTGACTTCCAGCGTCGCGCTCATTTCTTCATCCTCGGGTTCAAGACATCGCGCAGATGGTCGCCGACAAGGTTGATCGAAACGACCGTCAACAGCAGCGCAAGGCCGGGGAAGAAGGAAATCCAGTATCGTCCTGACATCATGTATTCAAAGCCATTGGCAATGAGCACACCTAGGCTTGGTTCGGTTTGTGGCAGGCCGACACCAAGGAACGACAGCGTGGCCTCAAGCGAGATCGCGCTTGCCGTTTGAACGGTGCCCACAACAATCAGGGGGGCCATGCAATTTGGCAGGATATGGCGGAAGACAATGCGGGTTTGTGACAGGCCCAGACATTGCGCCGCCTCGACGTATTCCTTGCGCCGCTCGACAAGGGCCGTTCCACGCACTGTTCTGGCGAAATAGGCCCATTGCGCGATCACAAGTGCCAGAATGATGTTCTCAATACCCTTCCCAAGGATCGCGATGAGCATCAAGGCTACCAGTGAGGCTGGAAAGGACAGCTGCAAGTCGACGATGCGCATGATAATGTTCTCTATACGCCCGCCTGCATAAGCCGCGACAAGGCCGACCACGGTACCGATGATCAAAGCGATAACGCCGGATGCGACACCAACAGACAGCGATATCCGAAGCCCGTAGAGAATGGCCGAATACAAATCACGCCCCGATCCGTCCGATCCCAGCCACATCGTATAGCCCGTATAGGCCACTGAGCCCGGTGGCAGGCGGCCATCAAGTACGTCAACTTGGCCCAGATCATAAGGGTTCTGTGGCGTTATCCACGGTGCTAAAATGGCCAGCAGGATGATGGTCACAAGTGCCACAAACGCAACACCTGCAATCCTGCTTTCAAAGAACTCCGAGACGAAGCGGCCGAATGGTGTCTCTACCTTGGGCGGGGTGGTGAGGTTTATGTCCGTCATTTGTTTTGATCCTGTAGCCGGACCCGAGGATCAAGAATGGAATATAGAATATCAACCAGCAGGTTGATCACGACAAAGAACAGCACCATCACCATCAGGTAGGCAACGACAACTGGGCGGTCGAGTTGTAGGATGGCATTGATCAGCAATTTGCCCATACCGGGCCAAGCAAAGATCGTTTCTGTCACGACGGAAAAACCGATCAAGCTGCCAAATTCGAGGCCCATAACTGTGACAACGGGGATCATGATGTTCTTCATGACATGCACGAAGATGATGCGTTTGGTGCTTAGACCCTTGGCGCGGGCGAACTTGACGTAATCCTGACCCATTGCCTCGCGCACACCGGCGCGGGTCAACCGCACTGCGAGCGAGATTTTCAGAAGTGCGAGGTTCAGCGCGGGCAGGAATATGTGGCTTAGCCCGTCTAAAGTTAGAAGGCTGGTCTCAAATCCCAACACCGAAACCGTATCGCCGCGACCTGTTGCGGGTAGCCAGCCCAATTCAACAGCGAAGAGGATGATCAGCATCAGGCCGACCCAGAAGGTGGGCAAGGAAAAGCCTAGGATCGAGCCTGCCATAATACCTTTGGAGACCGCCTTGTCAGGATAAAGACCCGCATACAGCCCCAAGGGGATACCGATCGCGATCGCAAGGAACAGCGCGGAAAAAGCCAACTCTAACGTGGCTGGCATATGATATAGGATCAGGCGTAATGCCGGTTCACCAAAGATAAAGGAATTTCCCAGATCGCCAGTTGCGGCACCTTTGAGGAATATCCAATACTGCTCCCAGATAGGGCGATCCAGACCGAGGCGTGCAATAGCTGCGGCGATGTCGTCTTGGTCTGCGTCAGGGCTTACCAGCATGTAGACCGGATCACCAATGACATTGACGCCAAAGAATACAATAATCGACATCAACATCACGACGATTGAGGCTTGCAGCAAGCGCCTGATGATGAAAACGGTCATGGTGATTTGGCCTTAGGTTGAGGCTGTCTGGGCGAGAACAATTTCCCGCCCAGATCCATTAGCTCACTCTTTTACGACGCCAATGGCGAGCGTGTACTCATCTGTGCGCGGGATATAGCGCAGACCTTTTTTGGCACCCCAAGTGTTCACCTGAAAATGCGTCGGGATGATCGCGACGTTTTCCATTGCCATCTCAGTCGCTTTGGCCAGAAGGTCTTGACGCTTGGCATCATCAACAGTTGCCAATGCCTCTTGGATCACCGCATCAATCTCGGGCGAGGAATGGCGACCTCGATTTGTAGCGCCGTATCCTTTGTCGGGGTCGTTGGTATGGATAAGCGCTTTGAGTGGTGAAGACGCCTCGCCAGAACCGGCACCCCAGCCAACAAGAATAAAGCTGAACTCAGGAAGACCGTCTGGGCTGCCTGTCGATGCGCGGCCGAAATAAACGGAACGCGGCATCGTTTCGACTGCCGTTTCAATGCCCACACGTGTCAACATCTGCGCAATCGCCTCGGCGATTTTCGCGTCGTTGATGTAGCGGTCATTCGGGCCATGAATCGTCATCTTGAAACCATCCGCATAGCCTGCCTCAGCCATAAGCGCCTTGGCACCATCTGGATCATAAGCAAGTGGGGACAGCTTGTCGGACACACCAAAGAACCCGTCCGGCAGCAACTGACCCGCAGAAACAGCTATGCCTTCCATCACACGCTCGACAATCACATCGCGGTTGATCGCCATGCTGATCGCTTTACGAACACGCACATCCAAAAGTGGGTTCTTGATTTCACTGCCATCTTTCGCCGTGATAAACGGAGAGTTCTCGCGGAACTGGTCCATGTGCAGGTAGATCACGCGGTTCGATGGACCTTGGCTTAGCGTAATTTCGCTTTTACCCTTTAGTGTTTCGATGTCCGTTGTCGGAACGCCAGAAATCACATCCACATCGCCAGCGAGCAAAGCTGCAACACGAGACGGGGCAGAACTGATTGGGCGAAACTCAACTTCGGTCCAGACAGGTTTTTCGCCCCAGTAGTCTTCATTGCGCACGAAAGTCGCGGACTGGCCAGGGGTGTAGCTTTGGAATTTATAAGGCCCGGTGCCGATGGCGGCCGTGCCTGCGTTAAACTCTTCAGTCGTGCCACCGCAGCCCACGCTGTCAGAGATAATTGCGACGGTGGACACGTCATTACCCATCAGTGGATACGGCGCTTCGGTTTTGAAATGCACTGTGTAGTCGTCGATTTTCACAAGAGTTTTTCCCTTGGTATATGTCGCGAAACTGGCTGGAGAGTTTGGAACATTTGGAGCGCGTTCGAAGGTGCAAAGAACGTCGTCTGCCGTGAAATCCGTTCCGTCGTGGAACTTCACGCCTTGGCGCAGCTTGAATTCCCATGTCAAATCATCAACAGGTGCCCAGGATTCTGCCAGCCCCGGATACAGACCTTGCGTTTTGTTTTGCAGGATCAACCGGTCAAACACATGCAGTGACAATGCGTTGTTCGGACCTGTGTTGTGAAACTGAGGATCAATCGAGGTTGTTTCCGACGCGAGGCCGATAACAAGTTTCTCGGCAGAGGCGAGGCTGACACTTGAAATAAGTATTCCAGCTGCGACTGCCAATGTGGTCGTCGTTTTCATTTCTTAACTCCCTATGGGTTCAATTCGTTGCCGCCAGCTCTTGCATCAGGCTTTGCTCCGAAACTGTACGAATGCTAGCTAAGCGTTTTTTCGTTGGCAATATTTATATCTATGC
>CALGTJ010000371.1 GCA_937901435.1 uncultured Rhodobacter sp.
GTGGACACGCGATGTTTAGCCGCCCAAACCCTGCGCCGCTGTCCCCGAAGGCGATGCCCCGGGTTATGGCCCATCCGGCCTCGCGTCGTAGGAATTGGGTCAATTCGTCCGGCTGCAGGCCCAAATTTCGAAAGTCCAACCAAAGCAAAAAGGTGCCTTCGGGTTCGACTAATGAGACCTCTGGCATGTCCACCAGACGCGCGCGCACTAGGGACACGTTGCCCTCGATATACGCGATGGCTGCGTCTAACCACGGCCCGCCATCTTTGTAGGCGGCCTCCATTGCCACACTGGCGAAAGCGTTGTTCTTGTTCACGGTCAGGCGGCTATTTTCGGCCTTAAAGGCGTCTCGCCGGGTCTCGTCAGGAACGACCGTAAAGGCACCGCAACAGGCCGCTATATTGAAACTCTTGGCCGGAGATAGACAGGTGATGCTGTTTTGCGCATCAGCGTCTGAGATACTGGCGAACGGCGTATAGGTGTGATCTTGGAAAGTGATATCCGCATGGATTTCATCCGAAACTACAACAACCCCGTTTTTCCTGCAGATAGCCCCCAGTTGAGCCAGCTCAGCCTTGGTCCATACACGACCCACTGGATTATGCGGATTGCACAAGAACAACATCTTTGTGCGCGGATCAGCAGCGCAAGCTTCCAGACCGTCAAAGTCCATCTCATAGCGGCCAGAAGAAAGCACCAAGGGGTTTTCAGCCATGCTGCGTCCGTTTTCCGCAATGATATCCGCAAAATCAAAAAACACGGGCGGCTGGACAATGATGCAGTCACCCGGCTCCGTAAACAGATTGGTGGCCATCGAAAGACTGTTCAATACGTTGGGCGCACGTAGAATATGATCAGGGTGAATATCCCAAGTATGCCGCTGTTCCATCCATACAATGAGCGCAGGCATGAGGCCATCGGCTACTGTCTCATAGCCAAAGACACCATGGCCCAGTCGCTGCGCGAGTGCGTCCAATATGGGCTTAGGTGCGCGAAAGTCCATATCCGCTACGCCGGCGGGAAATAGGTCCATTCCGTCTTCGCCTAGAACCATGCGGTGCACTTTGAGGGCCGGAACCTCGCGGCGGTCAATTACCTCATCAAAATCAAAGTGCTCAGCCATTTTGCGCCTCTTCCAGTAGCCATCCAAAGAACCACGTCGCCAGGACGGCAGCGATCAACTGCACGCCAACAAAAGCTGCGACATCAACAGGGGCGATACCCGCAAAAGTGTCCGAGAATCCGCGTGCAATCGTAACTGCAGGATTTGCGAACGACGTAGAAGACGTGAACCAATAAGCGGCTGTGATATAGAGTCCAACAGCCATGGGCACTGCAGACGGCCGCGCTTTGATGCACGCGAGGATCGTGCCGACCAGACCAAAGGTCGCAACAAATTCACCCGTCCATTGGCCGATACCACTGCGCGATGTGGTAGAAGTGTCCAGCAGGGGATGTTCAAACATCAAATGGGCTGCAAGCACACCGATGATGCCGCCGAAGATCTGGGCAACTACATATAGAACGGCATCCCGCTTTTCGATTTCGCGCCGCAATGCAAAGCTGAGTGTTACGGCGGGGTTGAAGTGCGCGCCCGAAATCGGTCCGAAAATGGTGATCAATACGACGAGGATTGCACCCGTTGGAATCGTATTGCCCAAGAGCGCGATAGCGACGTTCCCACCCGCCAACCGTTCGGCCATAATGCCAGAACCAATGACCGTCGCGAGAAGTGAAAATGTCCCCAGCCATTCTGCCATGAGGCGTCGTTCAAGTGTCATTCTACGTCTCCAGTGAGCGCCGCGAACCGTGCGACGTCGATATTGCCACCGGTGATAACGGTTGCCACAGTCTTGTTCTTTATCGCGACCTGCCCGTTCAGTACTGCGGCTAAGCCAACAACCGCGCCGGGCTCCGTGACGATCTTGAAATGCTCAAATGCAAAGCGCATTGCCTCTCGGACATCTGCATCGCTGGCGGTCACACCGCCTGCAAGCAGGTCAAGGTTGATCGGAAAGGTCACCTCGTTTGGAGTAGGCGTCATGATAGCATCGCAGATCGTGCGCTGGCCCACGGGGTTTGCGAGGCGTTTGCCTGCAGCAAGTGACCGACATGTATCGTCAAACGATGTTGGCTCTGCCGCATAGACTTGGGTTCGCGGGGATGCTTCGGCCATGACGACAGCTGTTGCCGCTGTCAGGCCGCCACCGCCACATGGCACCAAGACTGCGTCCAGCACGGGCGCATCTTCGAATAATTCCAGGGCAGCAGTTCCGGCCCCAGCCAGAACTTGACCGTGGCCGCTTGGCGGGACTTCGATGCGGCCGGTCTGCGATCTTATTCGAGCCACCACATCAGCGCTGTTTTCTGTGTCGCGGTCAAAGGTAACAATCTTTGCGCCAAGGGCACGGGTCGCGTTCATCTTTGCGGTTGGCACATCGCTGGGCATGACGATGACAGCGGACGAACCCAACAGTTGCGCTGCGCGTGCCAAGCCAAGGGCGTGATTTCCTGACGAATAGCTCACCGTACCGCAAGCGCGTTCCTTGGGGGTCAGGTTTAAGATCCTATAATACGCGCCCCGTATCTTGAACGCACCCGTGCGCTGGAAGTTCTCTGCCTTCAGCAACAACCGTCCGCCAAGCATTTCATTGACGTCGGAGTTCTCGAGCACGGGTGTGCGCAAGACTACATCCGCAAGTGCGACCTGAGCCGAGCGGATGTCGGCAAGTGATACGGGGTGGACACTCATTCTTGATCCGTAGGAGGTTCAGCATCAGAGGCGATTTGATAGACAGCGTCTCCGCGCACGACTTGTGCCATGGCGCGCCTGCACAATGCGATCCCTTCATAGGGGGAAGTAATCCTGTCCGGCTCCGCCTCAGGTGTATCTGGGTGATGGATCAGGCCGACAAGCTCGCCCTCGGTGACATCCTCACCGATAGATTTCAATGGCTCAAACAGACCTGCCGCATATGCATAGACCGACCCTTTAGCATTCAACTCGCGCGTGCCTTGAGCTTGGTCGGGCACATAGTCTGGCAACATTCCAAGACTGTGCATAATGCGACTCAGCCCCCGTTCGGTGCGTTTCAGAATATCAGACGTGACCTCCCCGCCGCCGCCAAGTTCGACCATGACGTTGATCACACCCTTTCGGTTGGCGGCTCCCATCGCTGTGCGCGCCGTGCTGCTACGACCACCGCCGCTGGTAAAAACCCATGCGTAAGGCAAGTCAAACGCCTCCTGAAGGCTGATCAAAGCCTTCGTTTCTGCGACACTATGGCCTTGTCCGCGGAGTAACGTCGGCGGATAGAAAAGCGAGTTGCCACCTGAATGCAAATCAACCGAATAGTCTGCCAATGGCATTAAGATTTCTTCGAGATAATGCGCGATCTTTTCAGTCGAAGTGCCACTGGCGTTGCCGGGAAATAGGCGATTGAGGTTTCCGTTATCAATCGGCGACGTGCGCGACCCAGCCTCAGCCGCCGGTGCATTGACCATAGGTAGCAAGATTAACCGACCCAGGATATCACCAGTTTCCAACGTGCGGGCGAGGTTAGAGATCGCAATCTGGCCTTCGTATTCGTCCCCGTGATTACCCGCCATAATGACCAGCGTGGGACCATCACCATTCTTAATGGAAGTGATGGGAATCGGAATCCAACCATAGGCCGAGCGATGAACAGAGTGCGGTAAGCGCAGAAACCCTGACTGCTTTCCGTTTGCCTCAAAATCAACTTCAGACGTAATTGAAGTTCCTGACATCCAAGCATCTCCCATATCTCAATTCGGCAAATACCGAAGTGTTTTTTGGCTAGATCAGGAGGGATATCTTGTCAAGCTTTGATAATTCGGGCAATAACGAATTATGGAACAAGACGATGCCATCGAAGCCTTTGCGGCTCTTTCACAACCAACACGTTTGGAAGCGTTCCGCCTCCTGGTCAGGGTGGGACCAACAGGATTGCCAGCCTTGGAAATTTCGCGGCAGTTGGGCACGAAACCATCGACACTTTCAGGCCATCTGGCCATTCTCAAACGCGCGGGCGTCCTGACTGCGACACGCCATCAACGCGAAATCCACTACGCGGCAAATCTTTCAAGTGTGAATGCGCTCGTCCAGTTCTTGATCGCTGACTGCTGCGGCGGACAAATCGAGAACTGTTCGGAAATTGTAGCTTTGCTTGATGGCGCCGAAATCCAGTAACGCGGTCATTCATGCTGTCGCAGCGAAATGTCACTTTGTCCGCATAGGAGATCTTAGTGCAGAGTGCAGCGAAGGTCTGCTCCCGCATGTACGTTCATGAACCTTTTCCGTCCGTCTCCTGCCACTCATCCCGCGATAATTCATACCGCTTGCCTGTAAGCATATCCTTCTTGAGGCGTGGGGTAAGATGACTGTAGTGCCGCTCAATCATGCCAATTGATGTGCCCATTTGGATAGCAAGCGCATGTATATCCATCCCGTCGTTTAGAAGGGCGAAGGTCGCGTAGGTGTGGCGCAGACTGTACAGCGTGCGGTTCTGGTTCGTACGGGGACACGTGATCAGCCCTGCGTCTGTGACAAACTTGCGGAAGGTCTGGTGGATGTTCTTGCTAACTGTCCCATCAGGCAGTCTAAACACAGGCAGATCAATGCGCTGCTTGAGTAGGTCCTCAAAGGGAATGTGCCGTATGTCTTTAGACCGCTCGTGTATGCGCTTGAGATAGTTCAGCGTGCCACTGCGACAGATGATGTCCCTGCGTCCAGTCTTGCCAGTGACGCTCATCTCTAGGTACTGCTGACCCCCATCCTCAAACAGCGTCACATGCTTCCACATGAGGTTCAGGGCCTCTGTGCCGTGCCGCATGCCTGTGTTGGCAAGGATCAGCACATAGTCCCGCATAAGGTGGCGCATGTCTGTGGGCTTGCCTGACTTTCCAGCCTCAATCCAGCTGGGCATCTTGCGGATTAGCGTGCGGTACTCTTCACGGGTGAAGTCAGGACGCCGCTCACTCTTCTCACCACGGTTCACCATCAAGGGCACGCTCTTGTGGGCAATAAAGCCACGGGCCACCGCTTCATCAAACACACGGTTCATGGCTGAGTTATGCGTGTTGAGTGTACTTGCCTTTGGCTCACGGCCCATTTTCTCTCTACGCCACTCGTAGAACTGCTGTATCTTCTCATAATCAATTGATGTGACGAACTGCGCCCCAAAGAACGGGACGAGGTAGCGCTCGATACACACGATGTAATCAGCAAACACTTTGCGCCCTAAGCCAGCATCCAGCTGTTTGCGCATATCGGCAATGGCCAGCTTGGCCACATCAGAGAACTTCTTGGTAACAACAGGTAGGTCGTTCTTGTGACGAAACTTGTACTCAAGAAACGTGTCCCGTGCATACTCCTTAGCCTCAGACAAATCGCGCTTGCCGGTGCTGATGCGGATCGTGTGCCCATCAATCATAAAGGCCGCCTGCCAGCGCTTGCTACGCTCACGCCGATACACCCGTACCTCACCGTCCAGTATCAGATGTGTGTCATCGCGCAGCTGCCGCATGTCCTGCTCCTCACAACAACACTATGGCAGGGCGCACCAACAAGTCTACCAAAGTGTGTGTTTGAAGAAGGGGAGGTCTGGGCGTGGACGTTCGCTGCGCTCTATCCCAAGGTCTTCTATGCGGGACAAACCCGCCCTTTGCACGCGCAGCTATTGCTGACGCAGCATTTCCTCGCATATGCAGTGGCACGCATTTTGCAGCGCAGCGGATTTCACCAAACCGGCCATTCTATGGGGTCAAGACCCCTCGAATCCAAACATTTTATTCGATGCGCGGGGGATCAACATTCAAGTCTCGGACTTTGCAACCGATGGCTCTCCGACAGCTTAAATTCGCGGTGTCAGAACAGATGTAATGCAGCACGGGGTTTCGCAAATTTTGTCGCGAACTGGCGTTGGTGTCGCGGGGTGAATAGACGCCAAAAGTATTTGTCTCAAACTCGTCTGAGAAATCTAAATCCGGTGAAAAGATGTTTGAGCGCCGTATACCAGAATGGCTACGACACGCGCCTGCACCGTCGGTGCGAGGCTTTGCGTCGCTTGCCGCGTTCGAAGCTGTGACACGTGGCATTTTGATTTCTGTGTTTCCAATCGCGATGTATGATGCTCTGCAAGATGCCGCTTTAATAAGTTCTATATACTTCTTGATTGGAATCATTTCACTACTGACAGGTCTTCTAGTTCCATTTTTGAACCGGAAGATCCCAAGGCGCTGGATGTATAGCATCGGCGCGTCGGGTTTTGTCGTTGGTGCATTTTTGGCAGTTATAGGCACGCCAGAGATGATCATTCTCGCGCTTATTCTGAGTTCGTTGGCAACGGTAACAACCTTTGTCTGTTTCAATGCCTATGTCCTAGATTACATCTCTCGGGTTGAGTTGGGAAAATGCGAAACACTCCGAATGTTCTATTCTGCCTTGGGATGGACTGTTGGACCTGTGCTCGGCGTCGTCTTGTGGGGATGGTGGAAACCCGCACCCTTTTTGATCTCAGGCACGTCAGCAATGATTATGTTAGGCGTGTTCCTCTATTTGCGGATGGGCAACGGCAAGCTGATCACGCGTAGCAAACGTGAACCAACAAACCCGGTGGCCTACCTTGGGCGCTTTTTTCAACAACCACGCTTGATTGCGGGTTGGCTGTTTGCTGTTATCCGCTCCTGCGGCTGGTGGGCTTACGTCGTCTATTTGCCGATATTCGCCGTCGAAAACGGCTTAGGAGATAGCCTAGGTGGGATACTGTTGTCGGTAACGAACGCTGCGCTTTTCTTGTCGCCTATGATGCTGCGATGGATGCAGAAACGGTCAGTGCGTTATTCGGTTCAAACAGGGTTTGCGGCCTGCGCAATATTGTTCACGTCCGCCAGTATCGCAGCCGCTGCCCCAACGGCGACGATTGCGTTGCTCTTTGCCGGGAGTTTTTTCCTGATCCTGTTGGATATTTGTGCCGGGCTGCCATTCTTGATGGCCGTCAAACCATCTGAACGCACTGAGATGTCGGCCGTGTATTCATCATTTCGCGATGTATCAGGGATCCTGACGCCAGGCGTCGCATGGCTGATCCTGTTGACCGCTCCGATTTCAGGCATCTTCGCAGCTGCGGGGATCGCAAGCTTGCTGGCTTGGGGCATTGCCGGACGCTTACACCCTAGACTGGGTGACGCGCGACTAAAGCCGGTAGCCATATCGACGTTTGAACAGTCCGTGCTAGAGGGTGGTCCTTCATGATCGCAGGACTCTGATGTGCCAATCTAATTATTGCTATCATCAGGCTTTGGCCCTAATGCTTCATCTCCGCATGCAAAATAATCAAGTGCTGCGGGTCTTTTCGAACAGTCTCGATAAATGAAGTTGTCTGACCTGATGCTGGATTTTCCAGCCTCAAGACAATCCGATCCACTGTCGTTTTTGTTCGACCCTACGACACAATTGCAAAGATGCTGATAAACGGCACCCGAAGCACGCTTGATCCTCACCCATTGGCAGGATAGGGTCATTCAAATTTATTGCTGCAAGCGTCCAATTTCAGGACGACATGACAACAGCCCTCTTTTTGGGCTGCGCTTTTGAACTCGATTTGTGCCCTCTCGATATCCCTGCGCGGTTCGCGCACGGGGATGCAACATGGGCAAACCGACATGGTGACCAAAGGGTTATGATGTTGCTGGAGCATGACCTGATTTTGGAAAAATACCTGCTTTTCACACCCGGCCCTGTAAATGTGGCCAAGACCCTGCGCGCTGCGATCTGCAAAGAGGATATCTGTCATCGGGAAACCGATTTCGATGACCTTCTTGAGGGCATCGAGCACAAACTGATTTCACTTTTTCAGATCAGGAAACGGGAACGCTATCGCGCAGTGGTGATCACAGGTTCCGGCACGGCGGCCAACGAGGCGATCTTGTCATCCGTCGTGGGCAATGGTGCCATTCTGATCCTGTCCAATGGTGAATTTGGCGGACGGTTGCACAAAACATCGTTGATCCACAATAAACAGACCCACCTGATCGAAATGCCGTGGGGCGTGCCTTTTGATGTTGCGCAGATCGCGGCCTATCTGCTGGCAAACAAGATTGATGTGGTGGCCATGGTCCACCATGAGACGTGTTCCGGCATGCTCAACCCGCTTGCCCAGGTCGGTGCTTTGGCCAAGGCCAGTGGCGCGCTATTTGTTGTTGACGGTGTTAGTTCGGTCGGCGCAGAGGTGATTGACATGGAGGCGTGCAACATCGCGTTTGTATCTAGTTCCAGCTCCAAGGCCTTAGGTTCATATCCGGGGCTGTCTTTTGTCGTGGGTCGCAAGAAACAGTTCAAACGGCTCAAACACCACGCAGCCAAGACCACATACCTGAACCTCGCGACGTTCTACGCATTCCTTAAGACCCATAGTCAGACGCCAAACACACCCGCCGTACCGTTGTTTTTCGCGCTGGATCAAGCGCTGACGGACATTCTGCACGAGGGCGTCCTTAAGCGCTATGCTCGCATCAAGGCGCGGGCTGATCTGCTGCGGAATGGCATGCGCAGGCTCAACCTCGACTTCCTGGTCGATGAGGCGGACATGTGTTCGGTTCTGACTACGGTGCAGGTTCCGGCATCAGTATCAGTGCATGATCTGCGTGCGCGTCTACGTGAAAAGTCCATCATCATCTATGAAGGAAAGGGATGCTTTGCAGGTAAGGTTTTTCAGGTTGGTAATATCGGGGAGCTCTCGGATGACGACATCCGGTATTTCCTGTCCACCCTCAAGGACGTGTTACTGATGCTTCAGGCAGATGCGGCAGACCTTGTTACTCCGGTCAGGCCAAAGCAAACGCCCCCCGCCGTGTTGCCTATGCCTGTGCCCGCACATGTGCGGGTGGTGTCATGAACGATAAGCTGAAACGACTCTGGGCGACCAAGACCAGCGATGACGAGTGGTGGTCGTCCTTTGTCACGGCACCGCTGGCTATCGTTGCCAATTATGGCGCTGTCGACATCCCTTGGATTACACCCAACCGGATCA
>CALGTJ010000372.1 GCA_937901435.1 uncultured Rhodobacter sp.
CTCAACAATATCCGCGAAGGTCAGGCACGCTATGAGGTCATCGATTCGATGCTCTCGGAATACGCGGTTTTGGGCTTTGAATACGGGTACTCGCTGGCAGAGCCCAACGCACTTGTCCTGTGGGAAGCGCAGTTTGGCGATTTCGCCAATGGCGCGCAGATCATGTTCGATCAGTTCATCAGTTCCGGCGAACGCAAATGGCTGCGTATGTCCGGTCTGGTGATGCTGTTGCCACACGGTTTCGAAGGTCAGGGGCCAGAGCATTCCAGCGCGCGTCTGGAACGCTTTTTGCAGATGTGTGCCGAAGACAACTGGATCGTGGCCAATTGTACCACGCCCGCCAACTACTTTCACATTTTGCGCCGCCAGTTGCACCGCAGTTACCGCAAGCCCTTGGTCCTTATGACGCCAAAATCCTTGCTGCGGCACAAACTTGCGATTTCCGAGGCAGAGTCGTTCACCACTGGCAGCAGCTTTCACCGCGTGCTGTGGGATGACGCACAAAAAGGCCATTCCGACACGCAGCTTGTCGAGGACGACAAGATCAAGCGCGTGGTGATGTGTTCGGGCAAGGTCTACTATGACCTTCTGGAAAAACGCGACGCCGAAGGCATCGACGACGTTTATCTGATGCGGATCGAACAATTCTATCCCTTTCCCGCTCTCAGCCTTGTCAAAGAACTGGTGCGCTTTAGCGGGGCCGACATGATCTGGTGTCAGGAAGAGCCAAAAAACCAAGGCGCATGGTCCTTTATCGAGCCCAATATCGAATGGGTTCTCACCCGGATCAAAGCCAAGAACCTGCGCCCGATTTACGCAGGGCGACCCGCCTCTGCCTCGCCCGCCACGGGCCTCGCCTCACAACATAAAGCTCAACAAGCAGCGCTGGTGAATGCCGCGCTTGGTCTTGAAGGATAATACGACAATGACCGATATTCGCGTCCCGACTCTGGGCGAAAGCGTCACCGAAGCCACTGTCGCCACATGGTTCAAAAAGCCCGGCGATGCCGTCGCCGTGGATGAAATGCTCTGTGAGTTGGAAACAGATAAGGTAACCGTCGAGGTGCCGTCACCCGCCGCTGGAACCATGGGCGAAATCGTGGCCACAGAAGGATCGACCGTGGGGGTTGATGCTCTGCTTGCAACGATCTCAGAAGGTGCAAGTGCGCCGACTCCAACAGCCGCTGCAGAACCCGCGCAAGCCCCGGCCAACGCAGAAACAGTCGATGTCATGGTGCCGACGCTTGGCGAAAGCGTGACAGAGGCAACTGTATCCACATGGTTCAA
>CALGTJ010000373.1 GCA_937901435.1 uncultured Rhodobacter sp.
TTACGCTACCGCCGCCATCACACACCCTCGCCTCGATGAATAATCCGGGCTAGGCCGCTTAGGTCATAGGCCGGATCAGCCCCTCTTGCGCAGTACTGGCCACCAGCCGCCCGTCGCGTGCGTAGATCGAGCCGCGATTGAACCCGCGCGCACCGCCAGACTGGCGGTCATCACGTCGCCCGTCAGCCAGCTTTGCCCCTGTGGACGCAGCGCCGAGGTCAAGAGATACATATCAGAGGCATAGCTCAGCAGGCATTGATGCATCGCCTCTGACGCCTCGACCGGGCGGATCAGGCGAAACCAACGGCTGTTCACGTCGCTGGCGGGGCTTGGGTTTATCATGTCGTAGGGGGCGGTTTCGCGGACCTCGATGGGCGAGGCGCGCAGGAAATCGTCGCGTCTGTGTGGGGCGACTTTATCCGCCATCGCGGCGCGCAATTCCGAACTGCTTTGCAGGCCTTCGGGGGCGGGCACATCGGGCATGGGATGCTGATGGCTTGGGCTTTCCTCTGCGATTTGAAACGAGGCGGCCAAGTTAAAAATCTGTTTGCCATGCTGGATCGCCGTCACCCGGCGCGTGGTGAACGACCCGCCATCGCGCGCCCGATCAACCTCGTAGATCACCGGGATCGACGGATCGCCGGGACGTAGAAAATAGCTGTGAAGGCTATGGCAGGCGCGCCCCTCGACCGTGCGATAGGCGGCGGCCAACGCTTGCGCGACCACCTGCCCGCCAAAGATCCGCTTGCTGGTCTCGCCACCATGACCCAGCCCGCGAAACAGGTTGACCTCCAGCGGTTCCAGTTCGAGCAGGTTCAGCAACGGGGTCAATGCGTCATCCATGGCTCAGCTTTCCTTCAGGGATCTTTCCCTTTGCTTGGACGCGCAAAGACGCGCCGTCAAGTCACCTGCCAAGTATGGGTCTCTTGCCTCTGCCCCCGCTTGGTGTCACGCTTTGTCATGGACCAGCGTATTCCCTCTTGGGCCCAATCTGCCCCCCGCCTCATCGCCGTTGCTGCCGGTCGCGAACCGGCGGACACGGTCGTCCGAAACGTCCGTTGGGTCAATGTCCACACGCGCGAAGTGCTGGACGGCCACGACATCGCCATTGCCGAAGGGCGCTTTGCCTATTGCGGGCCGGATGGCAGTCATTGTATCGGCCCGGATACCGAGGTCATTGACGGCGCGGGACGCTTTGCCATTCCCGGTCTTTGCGACGGTCATATGCACATAGAATCCGGTATGCTGACTCCGGCGGAATTTGCCCGCGCGGTCATCCCCCACGGCACGACAAGCATGTTCACCGATCCGCATGAAATCGCCAATGTCCTTGGTCTGCGCGGTGTGCGCCTGATGCATGACGAGGCCCTGATGCAGCCGATCAACATCTTTACCCAGATGCCAAGCTGTGCGCCCTCTGCGCCGGGTCTTGAGACGACGGGGTTCGAGGTGACGCCAGAGGATGTGGCCGAGGCGATGACATGGCCCGGCATTATCGGGCTGGGCGAGATGATGAACTTTCCCGGTGTGATCCAAGGTGACGCCAAGATGCTGGCAGAGATTGCAGCGACCCAGAACGCAGGCAAAACCGTCGGCGGGCATTATGCCTCGCCCGATCTTGGTCCCGCCTTTCACGCCTATGCGGCGGGTGGTCCGGCGGATGATCACGAGGGCACCTGCGAGGCTGACGCGATTGCGCGCGCGCGTCAGGGGATGCGCCATATGATGCGGCTGGGGTCTGCTTGGTATGACGTGGAAAGCCAGATTACCGCAGTCACCGAAAAGGGTCTGGATCCGCGCAGTTTCATCCTTTGTACCGACGATAGCCATTCCGGCACCATCGTGAACGAAGGCCATATGAACCGCGTTGTGCGCCATGCGATTGCCTGCGGGTGTGATCCGGTCATTGCGCTGCAGATGGCGACGCTGAACACGGCGACCCATTTCGGGCTGGAAAGAGAGCTTGGCTCGATCACACCGGGACGGCGGGCGGATATGATCCTGACCTCTGACCTGACCACGTTGCCGATAGAGCATGTGATCGCACGCGGAGAGACCGTGGCACAAGATGAAGTGTGTCTGGTCGACTGCCCCCATCTGGACTGGCCTTCGGACGCGCGCGGCACCGTGCATCTGGGCAAAACGCTCGACTCAATCGATTTCGCGATTGCGGCACCCGAAGATAAGAATACCGTCACCGCGCGGGTCATCGGCGTGGTCGAGAACCAAGCACCGACCAAGGCGCTGACAGCTGACCTTGAGGTGGTCGATGGCATGGTAGAGGGCGACCCGGCGCAGGATGTGTGCCAGATTGCGCTGGTCGAACGGCACCGTGCGACGGGCGATGTGGTCAACGGTTTTGTCTCTGGCTTTGGGTATGCGGACGATATGGCGATCGCCTCGACTGTGGCCCATGACAGCCATCATATGATCGTCGTGGGCACCTCGCGTCTGGATATGGCGCTTGCGTGTAACCGACTGGGCGAGGTGGGTGGCGGCATCACCGTTTTCAAGGACGGCCAAGAAATCGCGCTTGTCGAACTGCCTATCGCAGGTCTGATGTCCGACAGTCCCGCCGCCGAAGTTGCCGCCAAAGCGCAACATATGGTCGAGGCGATGGCCTTATGTGGCTGCACCCTGAACAACGCCTATATGCAACATTCGCTTTTGGCCCTTGTGGTCATCCCAGAGTTACGAATCTCTGATCTGGGTCTGGTGGATGTGACAAAATTCGAACTGACAGAGCTTTTTGAGGAGACCCCATGATCATTGCCGACCCGCATTTGCCCATTGAGACACCAGAATTTCCAACGGCAGATCGGTTTACCGACGCGACAGAGGCAGTGGACCGGCTGATCGAGCTTTACGAAATGGCCACGTCTTTTCTGCGGGCACGGTTTCAGACCTCTGTCGCAGGCGAGCGTCCCGACACCCGATACCGCGCGTTTTATCCCGAGATCCGGATCACCACGACCAGCTTTGCCCAGACCGACAGCCGCCTCAGCTTTGGTCATGTGGCGGTGCCGGGCACCTATGTCACGACGATCACGCGGCCCGACCTGTTTCGCAACTATCTGATCCAGCAAATCGGTCTGCTGATCGAAAACCACGGTATTTCGGTGATGATCGGGGTCTCTGACACGCCAATTCCGGTGCATTTCGCCACCGGAACCGATACCACAATCACCGTGCCCCACGAAGGCGTGATGGAATTCACCCTGCGCGATGTCTTTGACGTGCCGGATCTGAGCACGACCAACGACGATATCGTGAATGGCTATGGCTCGCCCTATCCCGACGGGGCCTCTCCGCTGGCGCCCTTTACGGCGCAGCGCATCGACTATTCGCTGGCGCGGCTCAGCCACTATACCGCGACCCTGCCAGAACATTTCCAGAACCATGTTCTGTTCACCAACTACCAGTTTTACGTCGAAGAGTTTGAGGCTTATGCGCGGCAAGTTCTGGCCGATCCTGACAGCGGTTACACCAGCTTTGTCGGCCCCGGCAATGTCGAGATCACCGACCCTCACGCGCCGATGCCCGCCCCGGCAAAGATGCCCCAAATGCCGACCTATCATCTGAAACGGGGGGGCAATGCGGGGATCACATTGGTCAACATCGGTGTCGGACCATCCAACGCCAAGACCGCCACTGACCACATCGCGGTCCTGCGGCCTCATGCGTGGTTGATGGTGGGGCATTGTGCCGGGCTGCGCAATTCGCAACGTTTGGGGGATTTCGTGCTGGCCCATGCCTATCTGCGTGAGGATCACGTGCTGGACGATGATCTGCCCGTCTGGATCCCGGTCCCGCCGCTGGCCGAAATCCAGATCGCTCTGGAACAGGCCGTCGCTACCGTGACCAAGCTTGAGGGGTTTGAGCTGAAACGTATCATGCGCACGGGCACAGTCGCCACCATCGACAACCGCAACTGGGAGCTGCGTGACCAGTCCGGTCCCGTCCAGCGCCTTAGCCAGTCGCGCGCCGTCGCCCTCGATATGGAAAGCGCAACCATCGCTGCCAACGGCTTTCGTTTTCGCGTGCCGTACGGAACTTTGCTGTGCGTCAGCGATAAACCTCTGCATGGAGAGTTGAAATTACCGGGCATGGCGAGCCAGTTTTATAAGACCCAGGTGGCAAATCACCTGCTGATCGGGATCTGCGCGATGGAGCATTTGCGCGAGATGCCGCTTGAGCGGATACACTCCAGAAAGCTGCGAAGCTTTGAAGAGACCGCTTTCTTGTGATTTGAAGGCTAAAAAACAACACAAAATGCAGGAAAACATGGGGATTTGGGACACTAGTTGTTGTGCAGGTCTCACATATTCCGTTAAATTCGCGCAGTAACCCGCAACGGCGGGAGGAATGAGGAGACCATACATGGCAAAACCAATGACCAAGACCCAGCTTGTGGCCGCACTGGCGGACGAGATGGGTGGAGACAAGAAAACAGCGTCCAGCGCGTTGGACGCCGTGATCAGCGTCATCACCAAAGAGGTAAGCGGCGGCGGTTCCGTGACGCTGCCTGGTGTGGGCAAGATTTATTGCCGCGAGCGGCCAGAGCGCATGGTGCGTAACCCGGCCACTGGTGAGCAGATCAAGAAAGAGGCGGACAAGGTCGTCAAGATGACCATCGCCAAAGCGTTGAAAGACAGCGTGAACGAATAAGATTTCCTGCTGCCAGAACCAATGAAAGGGTCGCCGTTTTGGCGGCCTTTTTCTTTTTGTGAGCCGTGTTTGAGGGCAAGGCCTCTGACAGCAACTGCGGTGGAATGATCCGGGTTCACCCAAAATGGGGCGCCAATCCTAAAATCGGGATCGCAAGGTCACTGCTCTTGCTGCATTGGCGGACAAGCTTTTCATGTTGACAATTTTCCTAATGCGCGGGCCTGAGAACCTTGTAACCAGACGTCAAAGGAATAGGGTCGCGCCAACAAACGGATGAGGGCAGAGATGGATATTCGCGCGATTGCGATGGGGGTCGTGTTTGCCTTTATGTGGGCTTCTGCTTTTACTTCGGCGCGGATGATCGTGGCAGAGGCCCCGCCGTTGACGGCGCTTGCGATCCGGTTCTTGATTTCCGGCATCCTTGGTATCCTGATCGCGCGTATGTTGGGGCAAACATGGCGGCTGACCCGCGCACAATGGGTCGCGACCTTCGTCTTTGGGATCTGTCAGAACGCATTGTATCTGGGCCTGAATTTCGTCGCCATGCAGACCATCGAGGCCTCTCTGGCGGCCATCATCGCCTCGACCATGCCGCTGCTGGTGGCGCTGGGTGGCTGGCTGGCCTTTGGCGAAAAGGTGCGCCCTTTGGGGGCCGCCGGGTTGATCGCTGGCGTGATTGGCGTCGCGCTTATCATGGGCTCGCGGCTAAGTGGCGGAGTCGATAGCTTTGGCCTGATCCTCTGTGTGATCGGCGTGGCCTCTTTGACCATTGCAACCATGTCGGTGCGCGGTGCGACCTCTGGCGGGAATGTGTTGATGATCGTCGGCCTGCAAATGCTTGTCGGGTCCAGCTTGTTGGGTGTGGTCGCGGTGCTGACGGAAACATGGCAAGTCACCTGGAGCCTGCGTCTGGGGCTGGCTTTTGCTTATACCACCCTGATCCCCGGACTTGCGGCCACATGGGTGTGGTTTTTGCTGGTCAATCGGATCGGCGCTGTTCGTGCCGCGACGTTTCACTTTCTCACACCCTTCTTTGGTGTCGCGGTTGCGGCGGTGTTTCTGGGTGAAACGCTGGGCCATTATGACATCCTTGGCGTGGCGATCGTCGCGCTCGGCATTCTGGCGGTGCAGATTTCGAAACAGGTGCCCCGATAGGGTCTTGCCGCAAGACGAAACAATGTCTGACGTGGATTTGATGGGGCGTTTGCCAGTCGTGACGTGACTTGTCGACCTACCTGCGGCACAGATCGAAGTCATGGAATTTATCTTTGCATATGGCGCCGGGCTGCTGACGTTGATCAACCCCTGTGTGCTGCCGATCCTGCCGATTGTGCTGGCCACATCGTTGCAGACCTCTCGCCACGGGCCACTTGTGGTGGCGGCTGGCATGAGCCTGAGCTTTGTTGTGCTGGGCCTTGCTGTGACGGTTCTGGGCCGCGCCATCGGTCTGACGCCAGAGATGATCGCGGATGCGGGGGCGGTGTTGATGGTTCTCTTTGGCATTGTGCTGCTGGTGCCACAGGTTTCTGCCAGTTTTGCCACGGCCACGGCGGGTGTCTCTGCGCGGGCGGATGCCGGGATTGACGATCTTGACCGCTCAGGCCCGGTGTTTGTCAAAGAAGTTGTCCGCCGATTTCATGCAGCGTCTCTGATTTCG
>CALGTJ010000374.1 GCA_937901435.1 uncultured Rhodobacter sp.
ATGCGTGGCGCGGGGCCGCTGGGTTACCCCGGAAGTGCGGAAGTGGTGAACATGCGTCCGCCCGCCTATCTGCTGCGGCAGGGCATCGAGGAGTTGCCCTGCATCGGTGATGGGCGGCAATCGGGCACCTCGGGGTCTCCGTCCATCCTCAATGCGTCGCCCGAGGCGGCGGCGGGCGGGGGGCTTGCACTTCTGCAATCCGGTGACAGGCTGCGGATCGACCTGGGCAAGGGCACCGTCGATATGCTGCTTGAGGACGCCGAGTTGGCCGCGCGCCGTGCCGCGCTGATGCAGCAGGGGGGCTATCCATCGCCGGAGAGCCAGACGCCCTGGCAGGCGATCTATCGCGACACCGTGCAGCAATTGGGCGAAGGGGCAGGGATCAAGGGCATAGAGCGTTTCCGGCATTTGCGCCAGCTCCGCGGCCTGCCACGGGACAGCCACTGATGCGTCGGTTTCCCGGGATTCATTGCGTTGTCTATGCGCTGTACGATGCTGAGGAACGGCTCGATCGGAACTTGATGCGGTTGCAGGTCGAGCGGGTCATCGCCGCCGGGGTCGATGGGATCACCGTGCTTGGCCTTGCCACCGAAGTGCTGAAGCTGACCCAGGACGAACGCCGGATGCTCATCGACTGGGCCGCCGTGGATATCGCTGGGCGAGTTCCGCTGTCCGTCACGATCGCGGGCAATTCCGTTGCGGAACAGGTTACGCTTGCGGCCCATGCGACGGCAGCGGGAGCGGACTGGTTGATCCTTCAGCCGCCGATTGCGGGGTCTTACAACGCGGGTGAATACCTGGATTTCTTCGCGCGGGTGGGGGAAACCCTGTCGCTGCCATGGGCCGTGCAAAACGCGCCTGCCTATCTGGGGCGCGGCCTGACGGATTCCGATATCGTGGCGCTGCGCGGGCGCGCACCCGGGCTGACACATGTGAAAGCAGAAAGCTCTGCAATGGACATTAGCGGCTTGATCGCGAGTGCGGGGCCGGATCTGGTGTTGCTCAACGGGCGCGGCGGGTTGGAGATGCCGGACAACCTTCGCGCCGGGTGTCAGGGGTTTATCCTCGCCCCCGATATCGTCGATCATGCGGTGCGGATCCAGCGTCTGTGGCAAACAGGCGAGCATGACGCTGCCGAATCGGCCTATACGGCGGCGCTGCCCGCCATCACGTTTGTGATGCAGTCCATTGAACATCTGATCTGTTACGGCAAACGGCTGTTCGCGCTGCGGGCTGGTCTGGAAATATTCGACCGCGCTCCTGCTTTGCGGCCCTCTGACGCCGGGCTTGATGTGACGCGGCGGTTGGCCCGGCAATTGGGTCCTTTTGGAACAGAGCCGGGCAGGTCGTGAAACGGCTGGCAAAATGAGGAGGCGGCCAGGTCCTTGCGGCGGTCAACCCCCCGGGCCTTGCCTTGCGTGGGATCGCGCCCGGCTCAGATTGGTTGGGGCTTTGGCAGTTGGAAGTATGATATGACGACATCAGGTGCGGCTACCGGCGGCGGCTTGCTGAACAGGCTCGAAGGCAAGACCGCAATCGTGACCGGAGCCGGACAGGGGATCGGTGCGGCCATAGCAACGCGGTTCGCACGCGAAGGTGCCGCGGTGATGATTGCCGATGTGAACGATGCGCAAGGACGCGCGTCGGCAGAGACAATTTCTCGGTTGACAGGCGCTGGTATCGGCTTTTGTTTGTGTGATGTCGCCGATCCGGTGTCGGTTCGCGCCATGGTTGACGCCACCAAAAAGCAACTGGGCCCCGCGGATGTACTTGTCAACAATGCCGGCATCAACGTTTTCCGTGACCCACTTGACACGACGCCCGAGGACTGGCGGCGCTGCATGGCGATTGATCTTGAAGGGGCCTGGTATTGTGCAAGGACGGTCTTGCCGGACATGCTGGCCAACAAGGATGGCGCGATCATCAATATCATTTCGAACCATGCCTTTACCGTCATCCGGGACAGCTTTCCTTATCCGGTTGCGAAACACGCCTTGCTGGGGCTAACAAGGTCGCTTGCATTGCAATATGCGGATCGCGGTATTTCGGTGAACGCGATCTCGCCCGGCTATACTGATACGCAGATCGCGCAGGACGACTTTGACCGGCACCCGGATCCGGCGCGCGTGCGGGCCGAAACGGAAGCGAAGCAGCCTCCGGGACGCTTGTGCCGCCCTGAAGAAGTCGCGGCGGTAGCGGCATTACTGGCGTCCAACGAAGTTCGGTTCATGATTGGCGAAAACATTGTGGTCGACGGCGGCGTCAGCATTCGAATGTATGAGTAGAGTCAGCTTTGTAAGGCATTGCTACTCTGACGTCGTAGAATGCAACAATCTTGGATACAGATTGGCTCTCGGGGATCGTGGTTGCGATGCTGACTGGCTGCGAAAATCATTTAAGACAAATGGGTAAAGGTTTTCATCCCCTGCCGAAAGTTCCGCAAGAAAGCCGTGGGTCTTGTCAGAATAACTTCGCTTGAGCCGGGCAGGGCGGTTGCGTAGCGTTTGGGAATGACTAAGCCTGCCTCATTCAAGTACTTCAAAACCAGCCCGAGCTCATACGCCTGGCGGTGATGCTGTATGTTTGCTTTCCTTTGTCGCTCCGGAACGTCTAAGATCTGCTCCACGAACGCGGCGTCGATGTCAGTCATGAAACCGTGAGATATTGGTGGCCCCGGTTTGGTCCCATGTTTGCCTCAGAGATCCGAAAACGCCGAATTGCGGGCATGAAATCGAGCAAGTGGCGCTGGCATCTGGACGAGAGTGTCTGACGTCAGCGCTTATGGGTCCAAATAGGGCAAATTGATAAGAGAGTGTTCTTGGCTCATCGTCACCATCAAAGAGTGGACGATGAGAAAGACATCCAAAAGAGCACTTTCCGGGCTATCCGGCACGACCGCCATCCCATGGGCCGCTGGGTCGATCTGGTCGCCCCAAACGCTGTACGGCCTGAGCACGCGCCAATCACTATTCCCGCTGCAGCACCCAAACCCGGCACGCAGACCCAAAAGGTGCTCGCGGCGCTTGGGTTCACTGGGGCCGAGATCGACCGCATGATCGCCAGCGGGGCGGCGAGCGAGGCGTGGTCGGAGAAATACCTTCCAGAATGAAGTTCTGTGGTCAGGACGGGGCTTTAAAGGTATTATATTTCAATATCTTGTGGCTTTTCATGGGTTCGACCCCAGCACCGTTCGCTCCGTTGCAAGCCTTGGGATGTCGATCCGATGGATGAGTTTTTCGACTAGGTCATTTGCGTTTTGGCCGTGATGGATAGGCGGCTATCGCGCTCACTAACGGAAGTGGATCATGACCAATCATGATCCGAGCAGCAGCTGTTGCCAAGTAAACGCTGTCCCTGGTTAGCACGAAGCTACCCTGCGGTAACTGTAGTCGTGTCATAAGGCGATAGGCGGCACCG
>CALGTJ010000375.1 GCA_937901435.1 uncultured Rhodobacter sp.
AATCGTGCCGATGTTTACGTGCGGCTTGTTACGTTCAAACTTTGCCTTTGCCATGATTGGGGCACCTTGCTCTTAAGGGGCCGAACGCGGCCCGGATCATTATCGCGCGCTAGCTAAAGGCCCTGAAGGGGAAAATCAAGCGGATGTTGGGGAAAACAGCAGGGCAAATTGCCCTATTTCTTGACCTTGTCGATCCCGAACCATTCCGGATTTTCCAGCAGCCAGGACTCGATCGACTTGGCGGCTAAAGCGGACAGGTTATCAAGCTGAACCTGCTTGGTCGGCTGAATTCCTGCGCCCGAAAAAACACCCAGCACGGTAATGGCCTTGGCCTTTGGGTTCAGTTTCTTCTGCTTTTCATCATCCCACGCCGTAACGGTCAGCCCGAGGGCGGATTTCGGCGTTGGAATACCGGGCACATCAATCGCGGCCAGGTTATAGACGTCAACACTGATGCCCAGATGATAGAGACGTTCGCCCTCGTAACGCCCGAACCGCGCAGCGATGGCCTTGGTCATCGCAGTCTGCCATTCAGCCTCTGTCGCCGTGCGCGACCCCGGCAAAGAGGTCGGACTACGCGCGACTGTGATGTTATGGCCAAGACGGAAATCCCCAAGATCGACGGGCGGATCCTTTAGATCATCGGTGGGGTCACAAGCTGCAAGAGACACAAAGAGGCACAGGGCGGCCATCCATTTAAACAGCTTGGGCATGTGACAGTCTCTCCATTCGCGATCCGGTTAGGGGTAGCGCAGGCGGTGTTCAAGTGCAACGGCGGGATGATTTCATGCGATTGTTTCGCAAAACGAAACAAGTTTTGGCCGCAGACTGCGGTCCTAGCACCACAATTCAACGCTGCCCGATTGCCTTAGTTGAACTTGTTATCCCTTGGAAAGCCACGCGGCGCCATACGACCCGCGCTGGCGCGTTTGCCGATCCATTCGCTTAGATCCGTCTCGGTCCGGGTCCGTCCGGCAGGGTCAAGCCAGCTAAGCCCGTTTTCCAGCGTAAAGGTCGTCGCGTCGGACAGGCCGCCATCCTTGTAGCGTTGCAGACGCACGCCCTTGCCGCGACCCATCTCGGGCAACTCATCCTGCGCAAAGACCAAAACCTTGCGATTCTCACCAACCACGGCCACATGGTCGCCCGTTACCGGCTTGCAGATCAGCGCCCGCGTGCCATCGCGCACGTTCAGCACCTGCTTGCCGCCACGGGTCTGTGCAATCACCTCGACCTCGGGCACAACAAAGCCGTCACCCGCATCCGAGGCCACCAGCAACTTGCCTGTGGGGCGGTGGATGAACAGGCGCATGATCTCTGATTCGTTGGGCAGGTCGACCATCAGGCGCACAGGTTCGCCCATACCGCGCCCGCCGGGCAGGTTAGAGGCCATGATGGTGTAAAACCGCCCATTGGCCCCGAACAGCAGGATCTTGTCGGTGGTTTCGGCGTGAAAGACAAACCTGCTTTCGTCGCCGTCCTTGAACTTGATCTCTTGGTCCAGCGCGATATGGCCCTTCATCGCGCGGATCCAGCCCATTTTGGAACAGACGACGGTGATCGGTTCGCGCTCGATCATCGCCTCCATCGGGACATCTTCGAAATCGGCCGCCTCGGCAAATTTTGTGCGCCGTTCACCAAAGGGGTGGTTCTTGCCGAACTGCTTTTTCACCTCTTTGACCTGCTCGGCGATGCGCGCCCATTGCAGGTCATCACTGTCCATCAGGTCCTCTAGGGCCGCGCGTTCTGCCATCAATTCGGATTGCTCGCGCAGCAGTTCGATCTCTTCCAGTCGCCGCAGGGACCGCAGGCGCATGTTCAGGATCGCCTCTACCTGCACTTCGCTTAACTCTCCGAGGCCGGGTGCGGGCGACACATAGTCTTTTTCGTCCATCGCCCGCACATGGGTCTTGCCCCAATCCTCGCGCATCAGCGCGGCGCGGGGTTCGTCGTCATAGCGGATGATATCAATCACGCGGTCCAGATTGAGGAAGGCGATGATGAAGCCTTCGAGCACCTCAAGACGGTGGTCGATCTTTTCCAGACGATGTTGCGAGCGACGCAGCAAAACGTCGCGACGGTGATCCAGAAACGCGCGCAATACCTCTTTGAGCGAGCAGACCTTGGGCGTGCGCCCGTCGATCAGCACGTTCATGTTCAAGCTAAAGCGCAGTTCCAGATCGCAATTGCGATAAAGCATGTTCATCAGAACATCAGGATCGACGTTGCGATTGCGCGGTTCCAGCACCAGACGGATGTCATCGGCGGATTCGTCGCGCACATCGGCGAGGATCGGCAGCTTTTTGGTCTGGATCAACTCGGCGATGCGTTCGATCAGCTTGGATTTCTGCACCTGATAGGGGATCTCTGTGACCACGATCTGCCACTGGCCACGGCCCAGATCCTCGACCTCGTGGCGCGCGCGCAAACGGAACGATCCGCGCCCGGTGCGATAGGTCTGTGCCATGCTTTCGCGCGGCTCGACGATGGTGCCCCCTGTTGGGAAATCAGGCCCCTGCACGTAGTTCAGCAGGGTGTCGTCCATCACGTCCGGCGTCTTGATCATGTGCAGGCAAGCGTCGCACAACTCGGCAATGTTGTGGGGCGGAATATTGGTCGCCATCCCCACCGCAATCCCGCTGGACCCGTTCGCGAGCAAATTCGGAAAGGCGGCAGGCAAAACGACGGGTTCGGTCAGCGTGCCGTCATAGTTATCGCGAAAATCAACGGCGTTCTCTGACAGACCCTCTAGCAGGGCCTCTGCCGCCTCGGTCATCCGCGCTTCGGTATAGCGCGCAGCTGCCGGGTTATCGCCGTCGATGTTGCCAAAGTTGCCCTGACCGTCGACCAGCGGATAGCGGACGTTGAAATCCTGCGCCAGACGCGCCATCGCGTCATAAATCGCGGCATCGCCATGCGGGTGATAGTTGCCCATCACATCGCCGCTGATCTTGGCGGATTTGCGAAAGCCCCCGTTGGACCCCAGCCGCAACTCTCGCATCGCATAGAGGATCCGACGGTGAACCGGTTTCAGCCCGTCGCGCGCATCCGGCAAGGCGCGGTGCATGATCGTTGACAGCGCATACGTCAGATAACGCTCGCCGATTGCACGGCGCAGCGTCTCTGCATGTTCCGCAGGCAGGATGTTGGGGTCTTCAGTGCTATCACTCATATGTCAGGTGATACGCCCCAGCGCAGGACAGAACAAGAACCGAAAAAGCAGTTTCGTCGATCAGAGCGGTTTCAAACTCTGGCGTTTCGCGATATCGTTATGTTGATTTTGCTCTGGGGAGTGGCAAACGTAGTGCCGGTATCAGGTCGTATTTGTGAACGAAACCAAGGCCCACTTGCGCGTTTCTTGTGGTTTTGGGGGGGCGAATCCCGGTTTATTCCCCGCTTCTGCGCAATTATTTCAAGGTATACCTTTCCCCAATCGACAAAGGGGCTGAGGCGATGATCCGACTAACCTTGCTTTTGACCGCGGGACTGATTGGCACGATGCTGATCTTTGGGACAGATGACCCGTCCCTGCAATCAACGGCAATAGAGCAACGGGTCCTGCCCGAGCCTGTAAAACCTGTGGTCAGAGAGGCCGTCGTCACCCTGAACGCACCTGCGGTCGAACCGATTGCACAGCCCGTTCGTAAGGAAAAACCGACGCCAGACCGCGTGGTAGAGACGGTGCTAGAGGTCACAAAACTAGATTCGCTGGATTTGAGTACAATCCCGCCAAGCAATGACCTGACCGAGGTTGTCGCCGATGACGCAGCGCCAGAGCCCGAATTGCCCGAGATCACGCCAGAGTTGACGGTTGAGCCTAGCAAGCTGTTGTTTATCACCGGCAGCCGCGTAAACCTGCGCGCCGGACCATCAACGGGACAAGCGATTGTCACTCAACTGGGTCTTGGCGACAGGGCAGAGCTTTTGACAAATACGGCGGATGGGTGGGTTCAGATCCGTCACGTCGACAGCGGTCGCATTGGATATATGTCGGCTGATTTCCTCTCACCCGCAGAGCCGGGATAAGCCTGCGCGACTCTGATGCGGATTGATTGGGACGCGCGGCTGGCCTAAGCCTGCGCCATGACCAATAAAACTGTATTGATCACCGGCTGTTCCTCTGGGATCGGGTATGACGCGGCCCAGACCCTGCGCAAGCGCGGTTGGCGCGTATTTGCCAGTTGCCGCAAACCAGAGGACTGCACGCGTCTGCAAAGCGAGGGCTTTGACAGCCCCCTGCTGGACTATGAAACCCCCGAGACGATCACAGCCACACTGGCCGAGGTGTTGCAGGCCACCGGCGGCACCCTTGGCGCAGTGTTCAACAACGGTGCCTATGGCGTGCCCGCCTTGGTCGAGGATATTCCCCGTGATGTCCTGCGCACGATCTTCGAGGCCAATCTGTTTGGTGTGCATGACCTGACCCGCCAGATCATCCCGGTGATGCGCGCGCAGGGTCATGGGCGGATCGTCAACTGTACGTCTGTGCTGGGCTATGCCGCGATCCCGTGGCGTGGCGCCTATATCGCAACGAAATACGCCCTCGAAGGATTGACCGACACGCTGCGCCTCGAAATGCGCGACACGCCGATCCACGTCAGCCTGATCGAACCCGGCCTGATCACCACCAAATTCGGCGAGAACTCTGGCAAGAATTTTGAACGTCTGATCGACTGGCAAAGCTCGGCTCGGGCAGAGGATTACAAGGTAGAACTGCTGCCCAAGGCGGGCGGGGCCTCTCGCAACGCCAAGATGGAAGTGCCCGCCAGCCATGTCACCGCCAAACTGATCCACGCGCTAGAGGCCCCTCGCCCCCATGCACGCTATCGCATCACCAAGCTGGCTGAGTTCGCCTATATCCTGAAAAAAATCCTGCCCACGCGCGGCTCTGACTGGGTCGTTTCGAAGATGAGTTAGGGCATTTCCCAAATTGACCTTCGCTTTTCTGTGGCGCGGGGCTACATCACCCGGACCAAACAAAAGGACCCTGCCATGAAAGATGACCCGCTCTTTATATTCGTCGCCATTTGCGTGCTGGGCGTCGCGGCTATTCTGCTGGTCGGGATCGGTGGGTTCGCCAAAGGCGGGGACTTTAACCGCAAACACGCCAACCGCATCATGCGCTATCGCCTGATCGCACAGGCCGTCGCCATCGCGGCAATCCTGTTATTTGTTTACGTTCGACGCATGGGGGGCAACTGATGGTTGTTCTGAATAAGATATACACGAAAACCGGTGATGCCGGGGAAACCGCGCTTGGCAATGGGACGCGGGTTGCGAAACATTCCATGCGCGTCACCGCCTATGGCACCGTGGACGAGACCAACGCGACCGTCGGTTTGGCGCGGCTTCATGCGACGGGCGGGATGGATCAGCAACTGGCGCGCATCCAGAACGACCTGTTCGACATCGGCGCGGACCTGTGCCGTCCCGATATGGAAAAAGACGCCACCGCCGAATACCCGCCCCTGCGCGTCACCGAAGAACAGGTGTCGCGGCTGGAAACAGAAATCGACGCAATGAACGCCACCTTGACGCCCTTGCGCAGTTTTATCCTGCCCGGTGGCTCTGCTGTGGCCGCCTATCTGCATCTCTGCCGCACCGTGTCGCGCCGGGCCGAGCGTCTGACGGTTGAACTGTCCACCGTAGAATCGGTGAACCCGGCGGCGGTAAAATACCTAAACCGGCTTAGCGACTGGTTCTTTGTCGCCTCTCGGATCGCCAATAACGATGGCAAGGATGACGTGTTATGGGTGCCGGGCGCGAACAGGTAGCAGAGTATCTCTCTTCTGAATTGAGCGAGATCATCGGGCGCGCTTACCCGATATTCGCTGTGCCTGCTCCTGCGTCCATCGGGGTCTGCACAGCGTGCTGCATGGACCCAGACCTTGCGCATCAGATGCTTGCCACGCCTGCTGAAAGGATGACACTAGACCACATCCAAGAGTGGTATGATGCTGCAAAACAAACGGATTTGCCCCTGACTTTCGTCTATTGGCACCTGCCCCGCACCTTGGATTTTCTGGCGCAAGGCAAAGATGTCGCCATGGTGGGCAATGAAATCGCCTTTGCGCATTTCACAGAGCAAACGCAGGTGCCGCAATGGCCTGATCCACAGCGCGAGCTTTTTATGCAATTTGCCTGTGCGTTTATGGACGCGAGGCTTGACCAAAAATCTCCAGAGCTTGATGCGAACCTCTGCATGATCGCAAAGAGCGGGATCGACATGACGCTGGTTCTGGACAGATTGAACACGGCTCACCCCCTTAGACTTGCCAAAGCGATCCTCGCGAATTCGATCCATGGGGTGTACGGTCTGGGGAATGATGCGTTTTGGACAGACGGGCCCGCCCGCGAGGCTGTGCGCAACTGGCCGCAAAACGCCGGGATTGCAGACCGCCTTATGCAATGGACCTTGACCCAGGACGATGACACCGCAGAGGTCATATGGCAGGCGGTCGACCTGATACCGTGATCCGATGCCCCTGCCAGCCAGGCTTCTTGTGAAAAAAATAGGCTGTTTTTCACGTCTGCGACGCGCACATCCCCTGCCGCGTCGATTTTGCCCTGTTTTCCTGCGACTCAAGTCGGTAATGCTCGCCTCAGAAATTAAACCGCTCTGGATAGACCGGGGCACATAGTCCATGGAGACCCACGCATGAAGGTACTCGTACCAGTCAAGCGCGTGATAGACTATAACGTGAAAGTCCGCGTCAAGGCGGATGGCACCGGTGTCGATCT
>CALGTJ010000376.1 GCA_937901435.1 uncultured Rhodobacter sp.
CGCGTTCATGGCCGGGTACAAGTCCGCCGCCGGACTGGCGATAGAGACCCTCAATGCGGCGGGCTCGACAATTCCAATGGACGCCCGGGTGCCCGAATGGGCGTGAGTCCAGCCCAAAGTGTTACCAGTCAAAAGGATCGACCACCACGCGGCGTCCAAGGGTAAAGGCGTCAGCCACATGGGTCATGGGGGCAAGGTCTACATCGATTTCTGCTGTCGCCAGCAGTTGCGCAAAGCGCGCATAAAGATGGCTGTATTCGCGATCCGGGCCGCTGCTGATCTCTGATCCATCGACAGAAAGCGTTGCACCACCGTCACTTAGCAGCGCCACACCCTGATCCGTCGTGACGTGAATGTCCCAGCTTTGTGGCCCCTCTTGCCGCCAATCAAAGGCGGCGGTGACCACAGCCTCGCCCGGATCGGCAAAAGTCAGGTCCGCGGCGATCGGTGTGTCGCGGTTGGCCGGAAAGGACAAATCCGCCTTGGCCAGATGCAGAGCGCGGGGATAGATTTCGCTGAGCACAGAGAGCGCGTTGATGCCCGGATCAAAGACGCCAAGCCCGCCCGCCTGCCAGATCCAGTCTTGCCCCGGATGCCAGCGGCGCACGTCCTCTTTCCAGATGATTTCGACCTTTGTGATGTCTTTGCCCAGCAGCCAGTCACGCCCGGCGATGACGGCGGCGGCGTGACGGGAATGCCATGTCGCATAGAGTGCGACACCATGGGTTTTGGCCAGATTTACAAGGTCATGCACCTCACTGAGGGTCGCGCCAGGCGGCTTTTCCAGCATCACGTGACGGCCCGCAAGGATCGCACGGCGCGCGTCGGCATAGCGAAATTGCGGCGGCGTACAGAGCGAGATACAAGGTATTTCCGGGCGCGCGGCCAGCAGGGTTTCCAGATCGGAAAACCCCTCGACCCCACCCACCTGAGCATTGCGAGAGGCGGTGGCGGCAAGGTCAAACGCCGGATTTTCCGAGATCGCGGGAATATGCTGGTCGCGGGCGATTTTCCCCACGCCGACGATGGCGAGTTTGTGGACAGTCATGGTGATCCTCTGGAATTTGGCGCGGGGGTTACCCCTGTTTTTGCTTGTTGTAGACATCAAAAATCACGGCGGCGAGCAGCACAAGGCCTTTGATCACCTGCTGGTAATCAATGCCGATGCCCATGATCGACATGCCGTTGTTCATCACCCCCATGATGAAGGCCCCGACCACCGCGCCGACGATCTTGCCGACGCCGCCCGACATGGAGGCCCCACCGATAAAGACCGCCGCGATCACATCCAGTTCCACGGCAAAACCCGCCTTGGGGGTGGCCGTGTTCAGACGCGCGGCAAAGATCAGCCCGGCAAGAGCTGCCAAAACGCCCATATTGACGAAGGTTAAAAAGGTCAGGCGTTCGGTCGGGATGCCCGACAGTTTGGCCGCCTTTTCATTGCCACCAAGGGCGTAGATCCGCCGCCCGATGGTGGTCTGCTCTGTCAGAAAGGCATAGATGATGGTCAAAACGCCCATTGTGATCAAGACATTAGGCAGTCCACGGAACATCGAAAGCTTGTACACCACAAACAGCAGCGCGCCCGCGACGATGGCATTGCGCACGACGAAAAAGGCGGTCGGCTCGTCTTCGATCCCATAGGCTTTGTTGCGCGCGCGTTTGCGCAGGCCCATCCAAATGATCGCCATCACCGCGATGATGCCAACGGCCAAGGCCGTGCCATTGGGACGGTTGATGCCAAAGATATCAGGGATAAACCCGGTCGAAAGCAGCTGAAACGACTTGGGAAATGGGCCGACAGATTGCCCCTCTAGCAGCCAAAGCGACAGGCCGCGAAACACAAGCATTCCAGCTAAGGTCACGATAAAGCTAGGGATTTTCCAATAGGCCACCCAATAGCCCTGTGCAGCGCCGATCACTCCGCCCAGCACCAGACAAATCGGGATCGTGACAGCCACGGGCATGTCCCAATTGACGATCATCACGGCCGCAAAGGCCCCGACAAAGCCCATCACAGAGCCCACCGAGAGGTCGATATGTCCGGCCACGATGACCATCAACATACCCAGTGCCATGATGATGATGTAACTGTTTTGTAGGAAAAGATTGGTGATATTCACTGCTTTCAGCAGGGTGCCATCGGTGACAATCTGAAAGAAGACCATGATCGCGATCAGGGCAAACAGCAGGCCGTATTCGCGCAGATTGGCCTTGAGATAGCTGGCGGTGCCTTTGGTTTGGGCGGTGCCAAGGGGGTGAGCTGTATCAGACATATCGCCTCTTATTCCGTTACGATGAGCGACATGATGCGCTCTTGGCTGGCCTCTGCAGCGCTGAGTTCGCCCACAAAGGCGCCCTCGTTCATCACGTAGATGCGGTCGCACATACCCAGCAGTTCAGGCATTTCAGAGCTGATCATCACCACGCCTTTGCCTTGGGCCGAGAGGTCGTTGATGATGCCGTAAATCTCGAATTTCGCACCCACGTCGATGCCTCGGGTGGGTTCGTCAAGGATCAGCACCTCGGGCCCGGCAAACAGCCATTTGGACAGGACCACCTTTTGCTGATTACCGCCAGACAGGTTCATGACCTTTTGAAACACGCTGGGCGTGCGGATGTTCATGGCTTTTCGATAGCGTTCGGCGACGTTGGATTCCTCAGCCTCGTTGATGACGCCAGAGGTAGACACATCGCCCAGATTGGCCAACGTGATGTTGCGCTGGATGGTCTCGTCAAGGATCAGGCCCAGTTCCTTGCGGTCCTCGGTGACATAGGCAAGGCCCGATTTGATCGCGGCCATCACGGTCGAGGTGTCGACAGGCTTGCCGGACAGGCTGACTGTACCGCTGATGTTGCGCCCGTAGCTGCGTCCAAAAAGGCTCATGGCCAGTTCGGTGCGTCCGGCCCCCATCAGACCCGCGATGCCGACGACTTCGCCTTTGCGCACATGGAAATGGACATCCTTGATCACTTGCCGCGTGGCGTGTTCCGGGTGCCAGACGTTCCAGTTCTTGACGTCCAACAGCACCTCGCCCGCGCGGCGTTCCCGTTCAGGATAACGGTGCGACATATCCCGCCCGACCATGTCGCGCACGATGCGATCTTCGGTAATATCCTCGGTACTTGCGTCCAGCGTCGACACGGTCGCACCATCCCGGATCACGGTGATCGTGTCCGCGATACGTCTGATTTCGTTGAGTTTATGGCTGATGATGATCGAGGTGACGCCTTGGATCTTAAGCTCCAGCAGCAGGTCCAGCAGGGCCTGGCTATCTGCCTCTGACAGGGCAGCGGTGGGTTCGTCCAATATCAAAATCCGCACGTCCTTGGACAGGGCCTTGGCAATCTCGATCAGCTGTTGCTTGCCCACGCCAAGGCTGTCGATCAACGTGGCGGGGGCTTCGCGCAGACCGACCTTGCGCAACAATTCTTCGGTGCGCCGATAGGTCTCGGGCCAGTTCATCACGCCGCCCTTGGCGCATTCATTGCCCAGAAACAAGTTTTCCGCGATGGATAGCAACGGCACCAGCGCCAGTTCCTGATGGATGATGATGATACCCAGCTTTTCGCTGTCAGAGATCCCCGAGAACCCGGCGATTTGCCCGCCATAGTGAATTTCGCCGTCATAGCTGCCCTTGGGGTAGACGCCCGAGAGCACTTTCATCAGGGTGGATTTGCCCGCGCCGTTTTCGCCGACAAGCGCGTGTATCTCGCCTTGGCGCACCTTGAGATTAACGTCATCCAGCGCCTTCACTCCGGGGAAGGTCTTGGTAATATTGCGCATTTCCAGCAGCGTTTGCATGGCCCCCCCCTGTCATTGGTTTGGCCTTTCCCACATGGCGGGAAAGGCCTTGGTCGTTTCGCCTGTTACAGGTCGTCCTTGGAATGATAGCCAGACCCGATCACGATTTCTTCGTAATTGGTGGCATCGACCGAAACGGGTTCCAGCAGGTACGACGGCACAACCTTGACGCCGTTGTTATAAGTCGAGGTGTCGTTGATCTCAGGCTCGCCGCCTTGCAGCAGCGCGTCGACCATCCCCACAGTCACACGGGCCAATTCGCGCGTGTCCTTGAAAACGGTTGAATACTGCTCGCCCGCGATGATGGATTTGATCGACTGCAATTCGGCATCCTGACCGGACACAATCGGCATTTTCAGATCACCAGATCCATAGCCCACACCCTTGAGAGAGGACAGGATGCCGATGGACAGACCGTCATAGGGGCTGAGGACGCCGTGCACATTGGCGTCGGTGTAATGGGTGGACAAAAGGTTATCCATCCGCGATTGCGCCACCGCGCCGTCCCAGCGCAGGGTGCCGACCGTATCCATCCCCATCTGGCCGGAAGCAATGACAACCGTACCGTCATCAATCAGCGGCTGAAGCACCGACATTGCCCCGTTGTAAAAGAAATAAGCGTTGTTGTCGTCGGGCGAGCCGCCGAACAGTTCGACGTTATAGGGGCCATCGCCAAACCGCTCTTTCAGGCCGTCCATGACAGATGTCGCCTGCTGAACGCCAACCTTGAAGTTGTCAAAAGTGGCATAGTAATCAACATATTCACTGTCGCGAATCAGACGGTCATAGGCGATCGTCTTGATGCCTGCAAAATGCGCGTTTTCCAGCGCGTTGGACAATGTGGTGCCGTCAATCGCGGCGATCACAAGCACGTCGACGCCCTTGGTGATCATATTCTCGATCTGCGCCAATTGGTTGGGAATGTCATCCTCTGCATATTGCAGATCGGTGCCATATCCGGCGGCTGCGAATTGTTCGACCATGGAATTGCCGTCCGAAATCCAGCGCGCCGAGGATTTGGTGGGCATGGCGATGCCGATTGTGCCTTTGTCCTGCGCAATAACAGGTGCCGAAAGCATTCCAGCCGCCAAAGCAAGGGCCGAAAGCCCGAAAACACGTCTTTTCATGTAATCCTCCCAG
>CALGTJ010000377.1 GCA_937901435.1 uncultured Rhodobacter sp.
CTTTCTCTGCTTCGGCTTTCGAGGTGCGGCGCACTTCAACCCCGGTCGGGTTGTTGTTGCCGGTGGTGTGGAAGGCCCAGATATGCACGACGACAAGGCCCACGATGATGAAGGGCACCAGATAGTGAAGGCTGAAGAAGCGGTTCAGCGTGGCATTATCCACCGCGGGTCCACCCAGCAGCCAGGTCTGGATGGGTTCGCCCACAAAGGGGATCGCACCAAACAGGCCGGTGATCACGGTCGCACCCCAAAAGGACATCTGTCCCCATGGCAGAACGTAGCCCATAAAGGCGGTCGCCATCATCGCGAGATAAATCAGCATCCCGATGATCCACGTGACCTCGCGAGGGGCCTTGTAAGACCCGTAAAAGAGGCCGCGGAAGATGTGCAGATAGACCGCCACAAAGAACAGCGATGCGCCGTTTGCGTGCAGATACCGCAACATGTAGCCGCCGTTCACGTTGCGCATGATGTGTTCAACCGAGGCAAACGCCTGATCGACATGCGGCGTGTAATGCATCGCCAGCACGATGCCAGTGATGATTTGCAGGGCAAGACAGAAGGTCAGCACGATGCCCCAGATCCACATCCAGTTCAGGTTCTTGGGTGTGGGGATCATGATGGTGTCATAAAGAACGCCGGCGATGGGCAGGCGCGAGTGCAGCCACTTTTCGCCGCTTGTCTTTGGTTCGTAGTGGTCGTGGGGAATTCCGGCCATGTTGCTTATCCTTATCCCAGTACGATTGTTGTTTCGTCGTCAAACCGAGCGACAGGAACCGGCAGGTTCTCTGGTGCGGGGCCTTTGCGAATGCGGCCAGCAGTATCATAGTGCGACCCGTGGCAGGGGCAGAACCATCCACCAAAGTCACCGGCATCGCCCAGCGGCACGCAGCCAAGGTGGGTGCAGACACCCATCATCACCAGCCATTCACCAACGTCCTCGGACGTGTGTTGCAGCGTGCGGTTCTCATCGGCAGCCGAGGCCTCGGATGACAGGTTCGCGTTGCGGGCATTCTGGTCGGGCAACGAGGACAATGGAGTGTCCTTTGCAGCCTCGATCTCATCGGCGTTGCGGCGGCGGATGAACACCGGTTTGCCCAGCCATTTAACGGTAAGTTGCGTTCCCTCTGCCAGATCCGCAACATCGACGCGGATCGAAGACAGGGCCTGCACATCGGCGGACGGGTTCATCTGATTAACCAGAGGCCAGACAGCGGCACCGGTGGCAACTGCGCCAGCGCCAGCTGTGGCGTAGTAGAGGAAATCCCGGCGGGTGCCGTCGTGATCTTCTGCATGTGACACGAGCGTTTCTCCATCTCAAAGCCGCCAAGGCGACCAAATTCTTTATAGGGCACGGGAATCTCCGTGCCTTTGACTTGGGACTAGATAGAAGGCGTTATGACCCTCGTCCAGACGACATTCCGGCGCAGGTGGCGCGCAGCCGAGGCGCATTGTCGCGGGGGCTCGGGCTTGGGGTGGAAATTGCTGTAAAAATGTGGCGGCTCTCCTCTTATTTCCGGGGGTTTCTGAAAATTGATTTGAAATTACGTCCTCAAGGCGTCACCTAGGGCAGGTAATGCTCTTGGAGACCACTTAGATGTCGCTGATCAACCTTAAAAAAGCGTGTGTAGCCGCTGCTTTAGTATCAATGTCACAGGTCGCGCCTGCCGCAGCAGAAACAGAGCTTAGCTTTTACTCCGGGTTCCAGACCGCCCCGCACAGCCGGGTCGAGGGCAATGACCCCGGCGGAGTCGGCCCGTTCAGCTTTCTGTCCAAATGGGAAGGCAAGCCGTTCGAAATGCCACCCTACTATGGCTTCCGCGCGACATACTGGACCAGCAGCAAACTGGGATTTGGGATCGAGTTCAACCATGCCAAGGTCTATGCGGATGACGCGACCCGGACCGCGAATGGGTTTACCCGGTTGGAATTCACGGATGGTTTGAACATTGTGACCGCGAATGTGTGGCGTCGCTGGCAGAACGATGCAAGCAAGTGGACGCCCTACGTCGGTGCCGGTGCCGGTTTTGCGATCCCGCATGTGGATGTGCAGACTGCAGGCGGCAAAACCTTTGGCTATCAGATCACGGGACCCGCTGTGCAGTGGGTCGGCGGTATCAAATATGATATCAACGAGCGTTGGGGCGTCTTTGGTGAGTACAAAGGCACCTATTCGATCAACAAAGCCGATCTGGACAATGGTGGTACGCTTGAAACCGACGTTTTGACCAACGCGATCAACGTGGGCGTTTCCTTTAGCTTCTAAATATCGCCGGGGTTTGAATACAAAAACGGCGCGGGAGTCCTGCGCCGTTTTTGCGTTATTTCGTCAAACTTTGGGTGCAGTTGCAATCATGCTGTCGCGTTTGGCAAACTCTTCGTACCACGCCGCCAACCCGTCACGCCCCTGACGCCAATTGCGTGCCTCAAGCCGGATATCCAGATATCCAAGGGCACAGGCGACGGCGATATGGGCCATGTCCATATGACCTGCCAAATGCCCCATCCAGCGGTTGTTGATCACGTCCAGCGAGCGGGCAACCTTTTCCCATTGGGCGTCGACCCATGGCTGGAACTGCTTGTCCTCGGGCCGTACGCGGCCTTCGTAGATCATCAGAACGGCGGCCTCCATGATGCCATCGGCGGTGGCCTCCAGGGTCAGAACCTCCCATAGGCGGGTCTCTGGATACATCCCGGCCTTGCCGCGCGTGTCCAGATAGCGGCAAATCACCCGGCTGTCATAAATCGCAGGCCCATCGTCGCGCACCAGTGTCGGGATCTTGCCCAGCGGGTTATGGGCGGTGGGCATATTTTCCGGCGCAAGCGCGGTGCCGACGGCATATAGGATTTCCACATCGTCTTTTTGACCGCTTTCGTGCATCAAGACCTGCACTTTGCGGCAAAAAGGAGAGAACGGATTGTCGTGTAGCTGCAACATCTGGCGTGACCTTTGTGATTTCAAAGCAAAGTCTATGGGGTGCAAGCGGCGCTGTCCATCGCGCCTTAGGGCAGATCGCGCATAAGCCGCGCTAGTTCTGGCAGATCATACCCGATCCCATGCGCGGCCACACCGTCCGCCGCGCTTATCCGGACCGTGTCGTCCTTGTTTTGGCCCAGCTTCCACGTCCCGTTGATCGAGGCCACCTGCATCCGACAAGGCACAATCATCCGCATCATCCGTTCCATCACGCCATCGCTCATCTTACTGGTCAGCCACGCGGGCTTTGGCAGTAAATGCGCCTCGAAGTGAGCAGAAAGCCGGTCGAGCATGGCGTGCAGATCGCCTTGCGGAGATTGTTCAAGAGTACCGCGCAGATGGACGGCCACATAGTTCCACGTCGGCACCTGATCCGCGATCCCATACCAATCGGGCGAGATATAGCTGTCGGGACCTTGCGCCGCGATCACGGCCTTTTGCGGGCTGCCAAGCGCGCGCAGGATCGGGTTGGACCGCACCAGATGCAATTCCACCTCGCGGCCATCCTCGGACAGGATAAAGGGCACATGTGACACCAGTGGACCATCCTCGCCATTGATCGACAGGGTGCCAAAACCGCGCTGGCGGGCAAAGGCGATGTTACGGACTTCGGGGGTTTGGCGGTAAACGGGGTTTGGGTGCATGAGTGGCGACTTTCAAAAAGTGACGCCCACCCATTGCAAAACCCGCCCCGCAGTGCAAATTAAACATTGTTCTCAGGGCGGGGCGAAATTCCCCACCGGCGGTAAGCGGATCTATCCGTAAGCCCGCGAGCGACTTTTGGTTCTTATTGGGTCAAAAGGGTCAGCAGATCTGGTGTGACTCCAGAGCCGACGGTCATAGTCCGGATGAAAGAGAACGTACGTAATCCGCGCCTTTCGGGCGGGCTTTGCGTCCGTGAAGCCTTGGGTGACGTGTTGTTGCGAAAGGAGATCACGACTATGACACACACCCGTTACGCCTTTATCAAAGCCAATTGGCATTCTGATATCGTGGATCAGGCCCTTGCGGGCTTTGCCGAGCTTATCCCAATGTCGCAAATCGACGTCTATGACGTCCCCGGCGCGTTCGAGATGCCCTTGCTGGCGCGCGACCTTGCCAATTCCGGCCGCTATGGTGCCGTCGCCGCCGCCGCCTTTGTGGTGGATGGGGGGATCTATCGCCATGATTTTGTCGCCCAAGCCGTCGTTGATGGCTTGATGCGCGCAGGCATGGACAGTGGGGTGCCGGTGCTGTCGGTATCGCTGACCCCGCATCACTATCAGGAAACAGAGCATCACAACGCCATCTACCGCGCGCATTTCGTCGAAAAAGGCCGCGAGGCGGCAAAAGCGGCGCTGATGATCGGACGCACGCGAGCGGCGCTGGCGGCTTAGGTCTCTGGGAAGAGGGTAACCTCGTCGCTCTCTTCCCATTTCCTGTACTTGGACATCACTGCTTGAAACCGCTCAGAGGCTTTGAAGGTCTCAAGCCAGCAGATCAGGTTGGGCCATGGCTGTGCGTGGAACCACGCGAGATCCACATGGGCGAATTGCCGGACAAAAGGCAGAATTGCGTAGTCCGCCAGCCTTGGCGCATTGCCATATAGCCAGTTTTGCCCGTCCAGCATGTCATTGAGGCTATGCAGAAACACCGCACCGTTTTCACGTTCTTCTCTGGCGTCCACATCGTCAAAACGATTGGCGTATTTGTAACGATCCAAGGCGGACTTGAAGGGGCCGTCTGTCGTTGTGATTAGGGTCTCTGCGTCATCGGGTTGGTTCAACCAGCCCTCGGGATCGTTCTGTTTCAACGCCCAAAGCATCACGTCAAGGCTTTCATCGATCACATGTCCGCCGTCCAAGACAACGGGCACCGTGCCCTTGGGCGAGGCCTGCAAGAACAAGGGGTGCTTGTCGCGCAGCACGATCTCTCGCAGCTCACATTCCACGCCTGCCACGGCAATCGCCAGACGCGCGCGCATGGCATAGGGACAGCGGCGGAAGGAATAGAGGATGAGCCGCGTCATGCGGTCAACTGCGTGCCAGTCGTTCCAGTGATCCTAGCCCGCACGATCTGCCCTTCGGGTTGATCGCTGATAAAGATCACCTCGGCAAATTGACTGGTGCGCCCCATCCTTGGGTTCTCCATCAGAACGTTATGGGTCTTGCCCAGTTGTGCGGTCAGATGCTTGTTTACGGCACTTTCGCCCGCCGCCCGTAACAAAGCCGCGCGCGCCTTGATCGCCTTGCCATTCACTTGCGGCATCCGTGCAGCGGGCGTGCCCTCTCGTGGGGAATAAGGAAAGACATGCAGCCACGTCAGATCGCAGTCCTCGACCAGCCGCAGCGAGTTTTCGAACATCGCCTCGGTCTCTGTCGGAAAGCCTGCGATGATATCCGCACCAAAGGTCATATCAGGGCGCAGACGCCGCGCCTCTTGGCAGAACGCAATCGCGTCGTCGCGCAGATGGCGGCGTTTCATGCGCTTGAGGATCATGTCATCACCTGCCTGCAAGGACAGATGCAGATGCGGCATCAGGCGCGGTTCTGTGGCGATGGCCAGCATCAGGTTCTCGTCCGCCTCGATCGAATCAATCGAGCTGATCCGCAGTCGCGCCAGATCCGGCACCAGCCGCAGGATGCGCATCACCAGATCGCCAAGACGCGGCGCGCTGGGCAGATCAGCCCCCCAAGAGGTCAGATCAACACCCGTCAGCACGACCTCTTGAAACCCGCGGCCCACAAGCCTCTTTATCTGATCAACCACAACCCCGGCGGGGACCGACCGGGAATTGCCCCGCCCATAAGGAATAATACAGAAGGTACAGCGGTGGTCACAGCCGTTCTGGATCTGCACATAGGCGCGGCTGCGGGTGCCAAAGCCGTCGATCAGATGATGCGCGGTTTCCGTGACTGACATGATGTCATCGACCTGCACCGGCTCTGTCCGCCCGATAAAGCCGGGGGCCATGCGGGCCCATGTGTCAGGCGACATCTTTTCGGTGTTGCCAATGACCTGGTCGACTTCTTCCATGGCGGCAAATGTCGCGGGTTCGGTCTGCGCGGCACATCCCGTGACGATCAGACGCGCGTTTGGATTGTCGCGCCGCAGCTTGCGGATCTCTTGGCGGGCCTTGCGCACGGCCTCGGCGGTCACGGCGCAGGTGTTCACGATCACCGTATCCTCGACGCCATTTGCGGCCGCCAGAGTCTTCATCGCCTCGGTTTCGTAGGCGTTCAGGCGACAGCCAAGGGTTGCAAAGATTGGCGCGCGTCGGTCCATCTCAGAGCCCATTCAGAAACGCAGGTGTCAGAACACCGTCCAGCACATGCGCGGTTGGTCCCGTCATCCAAACCCCATCCTCGCGCCAGTCAATTTCGATGTCTCCTCCATCCAGCGTGATCCGCACCTTGCGACCCGTCAGACCGCGCCGTGCAGCCGCAACCGCCACCGCACAAGAGGACGAGCCAGACGCAAGGGTCACACCCACGCCACGTTCCCACACGCGCATCCGCAGATGGTCTGGGGCGATCACATGGGCGAATTGCACATTGGTGCGCTCCGGGAACAGCGGATGATGTTCTATTTCGGCCCCGTGCTGGTCCAGATTGACAGCCTCGGCGTCGTCTACGAAAAAACTGCAATGCGGATTGCCCATGCCGGTCGCCGTAGGCGCGCCCTCTATCGGCAGCTCAAGCGTATCCATTTGATGTGCCAGCGGAACATCGGCCCATTCCAGCAAGGGCTGGCCCATGTTCACCCGAGTGAGGCCGTTGCCCGCATCCTCTGCCCGTAACAGCCCACGCTCTGTGCGCAGGGTGACCATGGATTTCCCCGTGTCGTCCATTACATAGCGCGCAATGCAGCGCGTGGCGTTACCGCAAGCGCCCGCAATGGATCCATCCGCGTTGAAGAAAATCAGCCGCACATCGGCAGAATCGTCGGCCATGATCACGGCAAGCTGGTCGAAACCGACACCGCGATGCCGATCGCCAATCGCACGCGCCAAGGAATCGGTCACAACCGGACCTCCCTCGCGGTGATCAAACACCACAAAGTCATTGCCAAGCCCGTGCATTTTCATGAACGGCAGGCCGGATTGTTCAATCAGGTCACTCATATGGCGGCGTATAGCGTGGTCAAAAGCGCTAATCCAGTGCGTCACACGAAAACTAATCTTTTTGCCCTTGACCCCCCTTGGTGGTTTTCCTAAACGGGCGCTCTGTGGGCCGTTAGCTCAGTTGGTAGAGCAACTGACTTTTAATCAGTAGGTCGTTGGTTCGAACCCAACACGGCTCACCACTTAAACCGCAAAATACTGCGGTTTAAGACGGTATTTGCTCCACATGTAGCGCAAAGCAGAGCGCCTCAGATGCCAGTCTGAGGCGCGTGTGAAGTTTGTGTGAATTTGGGCTTTATGCGGCACTCTCACCAGAATCTGTTTTGTACGGTGACTCGTCGGTGTTGCACGCGGTCGCGTTCGCAAGAGCATCCACGCCACGTGCGACTGACATGTTGTTGTGATGGGTGTAACGTAGCAA
>CALGTJ010000378.1 GCA_937901435.1 uncultured Rhodobacter sp.
TGAGAAATAGAGGAAAAATAGAGCGGCGGACAACTACGCTGACACAGGGGGGGCCTGCGCGGTCAGTTCCTTGGTGGGATGTTGCTGGGCGCGGTCTGGAGCCCTTGTATCGGGCCGACCCTTGGCGGGGCTATTTCGCTGGCCAGTCAGGGCGAAAGCATCCTGCGCGCGGGGCTGATCATGGTGTTCTTCGCCGGTGGAGTCTCGACTGTGATCGTTGCGCTTGGTTCTGGCGCGCGATCTGTGATTCAGCGGCGGCAGGCGTGGATGCGTGGCATTGCTGCAAAGGCGCGCCCGGTCATGGGGGTGGTCTTTGTGGTCGTTGGCGTCGGTCTGCTGCTGCGCGTACATCATTATCTCGAATACTGGGCTATTCAGACATTACCTGCATGGCTGATCGATCTTTCCGTATCATTGTGACCCCCAAAGGAGACTACCTATGAACAGACGCCACTTTTTGATGACCACTGCTGCGATACTGGCTGTGACGCCAGCCTTGGCCGCTGTCGATTACACCCCCGGTCTGGTGGAGACCGAGCTGGCAGCGGGCAAGACAGTGTTTCTGGATTTCAAGGCCAGCTGGTGTTCGACCTGCGCCGCGCAAGAGCGGGTGATCAATGCGCTGCTGGCGGATAACCCGGCCTACTCAGAGCAGATCACCTTTATCAATGTGGACTGGGATGCCTACAAGAACGACGCGCTGACCCAATCGATGAATATCCCGCGCCGCTCTACTTTGGTGGTGCTGAAGGGCGATAAAGAGCTTGGTCGCATTGTCGCGGGCACGTCAAAAACCGATATCAAGGCGTTGATGGACACTGCTTTGACTGCAGCGATGTCCTGATAACCAGACCTTACCAAATTGAGGGCGCTTGCGCGCCCGATTTATATGCCCCCTCTGCGGCTTGCGCCGCAAAGGGGGCAGTTGGTGCCCGTATCAGCCGATCTTTCCCTGATTTTCGCCAACTTGCCCGCGATGAAGCAAGAGGTGATCGAGGATCACACAGGCCATCATCGCCTCGCCTACAGGAACCGCGCGGATCCCGACGCAGGGGTCGTGGCGGCCTTTGGTGATGATTTCTGTATCCTCGCCGGATTTGGTAATCGTCTTGCGGGTGGTCAGGATCGAACTGGTGGGTTTGACCGCAAAGCGCACCACGATGTCCTGCCCGGTAGAGATGCCACCAAGGATGCCGCCCGCGTGGTTCGAAGAATAGATCGGACCGTCCGGACCCATTGAGATCTCGTCCGCATTGGCCTCGCCTGTTAGCATCGCGGCGGCCATGCCCTCACCGATTTCCACGCCTTTAACGGCGTTTATCGACATCATCGCCGCAGCGAGGTCTGTGTCCAGCTTGGCATAGATCGGGGCGCCAAGGCCGGCGGGGATGTTACGGGCGACGATCTCGATGATCGCGCCGACGGAATTGCCGGATTTGCGCAAGTCGTCAAGATAGACGGCCCAGTCGCTGGCGGCCTTGGCGTCGGGCACCCAGAATGGATTAAGCTCTGCCTCTGCGGCGTCAAAGGCGCTGCGATCTATGCAAAGCGGCCCCATCTGCACCATATATCCCTGAATTTCTGCGCTGGGGAGCAGACGCCTGATGGCTTGGCGTGCCACGCCTCCGGCGGCGACACGGGCGGCGGTTTCACGCGCAGAGGATCGCCCGCCGCCGCGGTAGTCGCGCACGCCGTATTTCTGCCAATAGGTGATATCGGCATGGCCGGGGCGGAATTTTTCGATGATATCGCCATAGTCTTTGGACCGCTGATCGGTATTGCGGATCATCAGTTGGATCGGCGTCCCGGTGCTTACACCTTCAAAGACCCCTGACAGGATTTCTACCTCGTCGGCTTCGCGGCGCTGGGTGGTATATTTGTTTTGGCCCGGTTTGCGGCGGTCCAGCCAATGCTGGATCAGAGCGGCGTCGATCTGCACACCCGGAGGGCAGCCGTCGACCGTTGCCCCAAGGGCGGGCCCATGGCTTTCACCCCAAGTGGTGACGCGGAAGAGATGACCAAATGTATTCAGACTCATGGGTGATGCTCCTTGGGGTTTCGCTTAAAGCGCCGCGGCCGAAATGCCAAGTCTGTCAGTGCTCGCGTCTTCGTGCTTCGGCGATGTCGGAAATAACCCCGGTGATGCGATCTGTTGCCACGATCAGAATGCTGGCGGCCCAGACGGGTAAATGGGTTTGGGTGATCAGGCCGTATAATGTATAAATGGCCCAGATAAAAAAGAGTTCAAGCATAAGAATTAGGACACGGTTTACCCCAAGTGATTGTTCCTTTCCGGTGATGTTTTGGTGTCGTTATTCTGTAGCATAATAAGCTGTGGTATACCACAGAACCGATAATGAACTTTTTGAAATAAGCTGAAACAGCGGGCGGGAAACGAAAAACGCGCCCCGTTTGGGACGCGTTTGGTCTTGTTTATAAAGCCAGGGTTATTCGGCGGGATAGCCTTTGGCCGACCGCTTGACCGGTGCCCAGATCCGCTTGTTCGTGAGATACAGCAGGACAGTCAGCAGAAGCAGGATTGTCACAGCCGTAAAGCCAGCTTGCTTGCGGGCCATCATCTTTGGCTCTGCCGTCCACATCAGAAAGGCCGACACGTCTTGCGACAGGTGATGCAAATCGTTTTCGTGGCCATCCTCATATTCAACATATTCGTCGCCCAGAGGAGGCGCCATGCCAATCCAGCCGCCGGGAAATGCGGTGTTCTCGTATAGAATCACACCGGCTTCTTCTTTCTCTTCGCCAGTGTAACCGGTCAGCAGAGAGGCGATATATTCGGGTCCACCGATCCCGTTCACAAACTGGTTAATGCCCAGACCATAGGGTCCGTGAAAGCCAGCACGCGCTTTCGCCATCATGCTGAGGTCTGGGGCACCAAGCGATGTATTCGCCGGAAAATGATCGGTGGGCACAGCCGGGCGGAAATCATCGAGTTCCGCGTCGAACACTTCAAAGTTTTGCTCTGCATAGGCGCGGACCTGATCCTCAGGTAAACCAACGCCATCGGTGTCCGCAAGCGTGCGGATCGGAACAAACTTCAGACCATGACAGGACGAACAGACTTCGGTGTAGATCTGCAGACCACGCTGAAGTTGCATTTGGTCGTACTTGCCAAACGGTCCCTCGAACGAAAAGCTGAAGTCTTCCACGTGGCCGGCACCGCCGGCCGCCATTGCACCACCGGTGCCGAGCGCAAGGCCCAGAACGGCGGAAAGGGTGAGGTTCTTGATCATTGTCTTTCCCTTTCTCACTCTGCCGGCGTCGCGGCGGCAGATCCATCAGCGGTCTTGCCGTAATGCGCCTTGAAGTCGTCTTCGATTGTGTCTGGTGCTTCGGTGGGTTTCTCGATCACGCCCAGAAGCGGCAGAATCACGAGGAAGTAGGCGAACCAATAGGCCGAAGCGATCAGAGAAATCGAGGCATAGGGTTCTTCTGCAGGCATTGCACCGACCCACATCAGGACAAAGAAATCCACGATAAGCAGGGCAAACCACCATTTGAACATCGGGCGGTAGCGGCCAGAGCGCACAGTCGAGGTGTCAAGCCATGGTGCAAGTGCCATGACTGCAATCGCACCAAACATCGCCAGAACACCAAAGAATTTGGCGTCAATGATGCCACCTGTCACAAAGCTGGCGATCTGAACGACCCAGACGTCCGCTGTGAAGGCGCGCAGGATCGCGTAGAAGGGCAAGAAGTACCATTCGGGCACGATATGCGCAGGAGTGGCGAGCGGGTTCGCCTCGATGTAGTTGTCGGGGTGGCCCAGATAGTTTGGCATAAAGCCGACGATCACAAAGAAGATTGTCAGGATCAGACCCAGCGCAAACAGGTCCTTCATCACGAAGTAGGGCCAGAAGGGCAGGGTGTCTTTCTCTGCTTCGGCTTTCGAGGTGCGGCGCACTTCAACCCCGGTTGGGTTGTTGTTGCCGGTGGTGTGGCAGGCCCAGATATGCACGACGACAAGGCCCACGATGATGAAGGGCACCAG
>CALGTJ010000379.1 GCA_937901435.1 uncultured Rhodobacter sp.
AGGCCCGCGAGTTTTCACCTGCGGGCCGCGATAAATCTTTCAGTGGCGAATACGCGGCGCGACCCCTTATGAAACGCCGATTCTCTGTAGAGTTGATGCGAATAGGGTGTTCCCAAAGGAAGGTCAAGAGGCCTGAACCATCGGGTTCACTTTAGCCCTTTGCGCAAATCTCGAATTGGGTGGGTTGCTCAACCCCCTGAGTCCAGATGCGCACGATCCCCGGCTCGTATGGACCGGATTGCACCACAAAGACAGTCGGGGAAATGAACCCCGGTTCCGAACAATATCCGACAACGGCCTCTGTGATATCACGCGACCAGTCAAAGCTGATCTGCCGGTCGAATTCGCAATAATATTCAATCTCATACATGCCAGCGCTTTCAAGGATCATGCCAGTTTCCTGCACATCCTCGCCGCGATCCAACATCGCGCACATAATCGGATTGCTGACCAGAACGTCCTGACTTGACGCAAGCGTGGCTACACAACTGAACAGGCCGCCAAGTATAAAAGAACTGCGCATGCCCCCCCCCCTTTATCATGATCGCGTTCCGGGTGTGGTCCCGAAACGCAAAGCCGCATGCGTTACCCTATGGCGGTTTTGATCGCTAAAGCAACAGCATCCACTTCGCCAAGTCCGTTCACAGACTGAAGATCGCCCTTGGCATAATAGTACCCGATCAGCGGTGAGGTCTGTTTGTAATAGGCCATGAGACGGGTCTTGAGCGCCTCTTCGGTGTCATCTGCGCGACGCTTGAACTCTGTACCGCCGCAAATGGTGCATTTGCCATCGCTTGGAATTGGCTTGGTCTGATCGTGGTAAATCTCGCCACAGTCACCGCAGGTCGCGCGACCCACGATGCGGCCGACCAATGCGTCATCGTCCACCTGCATCTCGATCACACAGTCCAGTTTGGACCCTTTGCTTTCCAGCAGAGCCCCCAACGCGTCCGCCTGCGCCAACGTGCGCGGAAAACCATCAAAGATGAACCCGGCGCTGTCGTCGCCGTCCAGCTGCTCGGCGATCAGGCCGATCACGATGTCGTCCGTCACCAGATGCCCCGCATCCATCACTGCCGCGACCTTGTTGCCCATCTCTGTTCCAGAGGTGCGTGCCGCCCGCAGCATGTCCCCTGTCGAGAGTTGCACCATACCACGCTCGTCAACCAGACGCTTGGCTTGTGTGCCCTTACCAGCGCCCGGAGGCCCAAGGAGGAGGATATTCATTCTGTATTGTCCCTTCGTCTGCCACGCGCCCGAGGACGCGCAGATATTCAGCGGCGTGCTGGTGGTTTCTTTTTGCCGCTACGCCCTTTTCCGCGCAACTGGGACTTTTCAATCAGGCCTTCGTATTGATGCGCCAGCAGGTGCGACTGGACCTGTTGAATGGTGTCCATCGTCACCGACACCACAATCAGAACAGAAGTTCCACCGAAGTAGAAGGGAATAGCGAACTGGTTGCGCAGAATTTCCGGCAGCAGACAGACAGCGGCAAGATAGGCTGCACCAACCACCAGAAGACGGGTGACGACGTAGTCCAGATATTCCTCTGTTTTCTTGCCCGGACGAATGCCGGGAACAAAGCCATTCTGGTTCTTCAGGTTCTCGGCAACTTCATCGGTCTTAAAGCTGACGTTGAAGGTGTAAAAGAAGGTAAAGAACACGATCATCGACGTGAAAAACAGCAGGTAAAGCGGTTGACCGGGGCCAAAGTACGCCAGAATGGACGCCATGACCGGACCTGTTTGCGAGCCACTAAAGGTCGCCAGCGTGGTCGGCAGCAGCAACAGAGAGCTTGCAAAAATCGCCGGAATAACGCCCGCCGGGTTAACCTTGATCGGCAGGTGCGAAGAGCCGCCTTCGTACATCTTCATACCGGCCTGACGGCGTGGGTATTGAATGTGGATCTTGCGCAAGGACCGCTCCATAAAGACCACAAAGGCGATCACCGCCACGACCATGACCATCACGGCAATGATAACGGCGGGGCTGATCGCACCCGAGCGGCCAAAGGCAAAGAATTGTGCCAAGGCGGCGGGAATTTCGGCGACAATCCCGACAAAGATGATCAGCGAAATGCCGTTGCCGATGCCGCGTGCTGTGATTTGCTCGCCCAGCCACATCAGGAACATGGTCCCGCCCACCAGCGTGATCACGGTTGCGGCGCGGAAATACCAGCCCGGATCAACCGCCAGATCACCGGCCTCAAGGCTGACCGCAAGGCCATAGGCCTGAAAGGTCGCCAGAAACACAGTACCAAAACGGGTGTATTGGTTAATTTTCTTGCGGCCCTGCTCGCCCTCTTTCTTCAACTGCTCCAGTTGCGGCACCATGGCCGTCAGAAGCTGGATGATGATCGAGGCAGAGATATAGGGCATGATCCCAAGGGCAAAGATGCCCATCCGGCTGATCGCGCCCCCAGAAAAGACGTTCAGAATATCGGTGATCCCGCCCGCCGCATTGTCAAAGAACGCGCGCAATTGCTCTGCGTCGATGCCGGGCACTGGGATATAGGTCCCAAGCCGATAGACGATCAAAAGACCAATCGTGAAGAAAATACGCTGCCGAAGCTCGGTGGCCTTT
>CALGTJ010000380.1 GCA_937901435.1 uncultured Rhodobacter sp.
TGAGATGGGTTTCAGGTCTGGGGCGGGACTGTCGGCCACGCTGAGCGTTGAGGTGTCAGGCAGCGCATCCGGATCCGTATCCGGGGCAGTTGCGAGAGCTGTCGGGACCTCGCTTGCGGGCTCTGGGGTGATCGCGGTGACGACCTCTGGCTTGGCGGCGGGCGTGCCCTCTGGTGCGGGGCGGTCCGGCGCTGAACCTTGCAGGGCTGCCACCGTTTCGCCCTCAGGCTTGGAATCGGGCTGAAGGTCGGGCGCAAGCGCTGTGAGCGAGGGCGTGGGGTCTGCTTGTGCGGGGTTTGGCCCGTCGGGGGCTTGCGCGACGACGTTGCCCGGGGCGGATGGCTGCACGGCGGGCTGCACGGAGGGCGACAGGATCACGCTGGCGGCAGAGACGATCGCGGGGCCATCGTTCACTTGCATGCTCAGGCTGACGATACGGGGCTGCGGCGAGAGCGGCACCGAGAAAAACGCCGCAAAGCTGCCCGCCGGATCGGCGGTTGTGCGATGGACGTCGGCACCGTCGATCAGAACGCTGACCTTGGCATTGGCCGCAGCGCGCCCGGCCACAAGCGCGTTGCCTTCGGCATCGACGCGCACCACATCAAAACTGGGCAGGCCAAAGCCGGGCAGGTCTGAGCCGGGCGCGGTTTCGTTAGGCTCCAGCGATTTATCGGGGTCAGGTTGGGCGACCGCCTCTGGTGTCGTGCCTGCCTCGGGGGCAAGCGGCGCAATTGCAGCCAATGGAGGCGTGTCGTCAGGCTCGGCGGTCATCTTTTCCATCACCATGATGCCGCCGACCACAACGACACCCACCGTGGCAGCCCCCGCCACCATGGTTCCCACGCTTCCCAATCCTGAAAAGATCGACATGTTTTGCCCTCAATCGACCGCAGAGCCCGCCCTGACGGTTGAGCGATCTTATCAACAAGCGCATAAAGGGTCAAAACCCATTGATGTGAAGGAACGTTATGGCAACCTCGGCAAAATCGGTTTGTGTCTTTTGCGGCTCACGAAACGGCGGGTCTGCGGCCTACAAAGACGGCGCGCGCGCGTTTGGGACGGCATTGGCGCAAGAGGGCTGGCGTCTGGTGTATGGCGCGGGCGATGTGGGGTTGATGGGGGCTGTGGCCACGGCGGCGCAGGCGGCAGGCGGTCAGACCTTTGGCGTGATCCCGGTGCATCTGATGGACCGAGAGGTCGGAAAACGCGATCTGAGCCAGTTCATCATCACCGAAAACATGCACGAGCGCAAAAAGGTGATGTTCATGAATTGCGACGCCATTGTGGTGCTGCCCGGTGGTGCGGGATCGCTGGATGAGTTTTTCGAGGTGCTCACATGGCGCCAGCTCGGGCTGCACGCGAAACCGATAGTTCTATTGAATACAAATGGTTACTGGGACAAACTTATCCAGCTTATGGACCATATCATCGATCAGGGTTTTGCCGATGCTTCACTGAAACCCTTCATCACAGTCGCGGAGGATGTCGAGGCTTTGATGGCCGATTTACGGATCGCTCTTTCGGATCGCACCGCGTTGAACGAATAGATCGCCAGCGCCTTCCAGATCAGCGGAAAGGCGATGGCGTGCCAGCGTGTGATCGGTTCTGCAAAGACCAGCGCGGCGATCAGGAATTGCAGCGTCGGGTTCAGATAGCCGACCAATCCGGCACTGGCGAGGCTGATGCGGCGCGAGGCGTAAGAGAACAGGATAAGCGGTCCGGCGGTCAGCGGGCCCGACAGCATCAGCATCAGACTGTCTGACAGACTGTTGCCAAAAGTCCCCAGATTGCGGCCTGTCACCCCGGTGAACCCCTGTGTGTGCACGCCCCACAGCCAGACCAGGGCCAGCGGTGCCAGCAAAAGAACCTCTGCAGTGACCGACACGACGGGGCCTGCGACGGTGCGTTTCTTGATCACGCTATAGATGCCAAAGGTGATCGCCAGCGTCAGTGACATATAGGGGGCCGCGCCCAGCCCAAGGGTCAGGATCAGCACGGCCAGCCCCGCAAGGGTGACCGCAAACACCTTGTTGCGCGACCAGCCCTCGCCAAAAAAGATCACCCCCATGACCACAGAGACCAGCGGCAGGATGTAATAGCCCAGCGAGGCCTCGACCGCGCGGCCAACCTGCACGGCGTAGATGAACAGGAACCAATTTGTGGTGACCATCAGCGCCGCCAACACAACATTTGCCACTTGGCGACGCGAGCCAAAGGCGATACGGATCTGGCCCAGACGGCCTTGGGCGATCAGGATGAGGCCAAAGAAGACCAGCGACCAGAGGGTTCTGTGGCTGAGCACCTCCAGCGGGGGGATATGGCCCAGCACTTTGTAATACACCGGGGACAGGCCCCAGATGGTGCTGGCCAGAATGACCGCAAGAATGCCTTTGACAGAGTCTCTCATGCGCTCTTCGCTACACGCGCTGTGTGGGAATGACCATTGGGGAAAATTTCAAAGGCTGTGGAGCCTCGGAAAGGATTTGGAGGCCTTTGAAACTACCTGACACTGGGGCGCTGCTTAAGACACGGCGGGTCCTGTGACATCGACAATCGTAATTTCGGGGTAAGTGCCAAGGCGCAACGGCAGGGTTGAGGCCCCAAGGCCCGCCGAGACGATCAACTGTTGGTCAGCAATCTGGTGGTGGCCATAGGCAAAGCGCGTGCCATGCCGCGAAGGCACGTAGAAGGCCGTGTTGAACAGGCGCAATTGTCCGGCATGGGTGTGCCCGGACAGCGTCAGAACGATGCGATTGTCCGTCAGCTCGGGGAAAATATCCGGCTCATGCGCCAAGAGGATCACCGGGTCCGCACCTGTGACCTGCGCCAGCGTCGCGCCGATATCATCGGTGCCACTGCGCGTGACGCCTGTCAGGTGACGCTTGCGAAACACATGCTGCGAATCCAGCCCCGCCAGCCAGAACCCGCTGTTGCCCGGCTGAACGGCGGTGTTTTGCAAGACGTGAAATCCGGCCTGTTCCAGCCATGACGCAGCAGCCACCGGACCAGCGCCACGTTCATGGGCGGCGGGGTCATCGTGCCAATCGTGGTTGCCCAGAATGGCGTAACAGGCCAACGGCGCGTCCAGCCCCGACAACAGGTCTGCGCCCATAGGCACGTTGCGGATGCGGGTCTCGCGGCCAAATCCCCCCGCAAGATCACCCAGAAACACGATGATATCCGGCTTGGTCGCCAAAAGTCGCCGCTTGATCTGGGTGATCTTTGACGGGGTCATCGGCGCAAAGCCGAAATGCAGATCAGAGAGGATGCCGATCCTCAGCGCGGGCCTGTTGCCCCACCCCTGCGCAACAACGCGCCTGTGGCAGACGCGAAACCGCAGCATCGCACCCCACAACGCCTGCCCTGCCCCACGGCGCAGGAAGCGCACCCATTTGCGCCGGGTTGCGATGGAAGCAGGTTGTGTCATTGGATGCCTCGACGGGGGGGGTCTACAGAAGACGGGGTTTGCCCCCAAACAAAGAGGTGTCTCACCGCAAAACAAAACGGCCGCCCCAATCAGGGCGGCCTCAAGTCAACAGCGTTTCAGATAGGAAAACA
>CALGTJ010000381.1 GCA_937901435.1 uncultured Rhodobacter sp.
GACCTGCTGATCGACGCCAATAGCTGCTACTCCCCTGACCGCGCCATCGAGGTCGGACATATGCTGCAAGATCATGGGTTTACCCATTACGAAGAACCCTGCCCCTATTGGGAGCTTGAGCAGACCAAACAGGTCACCGACGCGCTGGACATCGACGTTACCGGGGGCGAACAGGACTGCGACCTGCCCACATGGCGGCGCATGATCGACATGCGCGCCGTGGATATCGTCCAGCCCGACATCTGCTACCTCGGCGGGATCAGCCGCACGCTGCGCGTTTGTAACATGGCGCAAAAAGCCGGACTGCCCGTCACGCCCCATTGCGCCAACCTGTCGATGGTGACCCTTTTCACAATGCACCTGCTGCGCGCCATCCCGAACGCCGGAAAGTACCTGGAGTTCTCTATCGAAGGGGCGGATTACTACCCTTGGCAAGAGGGCCTGTTCCAATCCTCGCCCTATGCCATCACCGACGGCCATGCCACTGTCACCGATGCTCCGGGTTGGGGTGTCGAGATCTCTCCCGACTGGCTCTCGAAATCGCGCTACCAGATCAGCGAAGTTTGAACGACGCCTCATGCACCCACCGCCCCGATCCTGCCAAAGGCAGGACCGGGGCAGGTAAAGCGGCGCTTCAGCGCCTCAATCTGGTTGGATTAACCCGCGTCCAATTCGGCCCAGACCTTTGTCACATGGTCCTTGATCGCCACGGCCTCGTCCCAGCGATTTGACATCTCGCGTCCGTCTGGCCCTGTGATGGCATATTCCGGTGGGCCGAGTTCACAAAGAAAGACCAGATCACCGCTCTCGTTGCGTGCCCGCCAGTCGGTGAAGCCTTCGCGCCAGAAACCTTGGAACAGTTCCACCCATTTCTGATGCTGCGGAAATTCAATCTGCACCTGCACCTGCTGACGGCTCGCCACGCGCCCCTGAAAACTGTCACAGCGCGCGATGCAGCGCGAGATCAACCCGCGTTCCCATGCGTTCATCGGCAGTTTGAATTCCCGATCCACCACATAATGCGAAAAATCCCCCGCCAGCCGCATTTCCGGCACCGCATCCAACAGGCAGAGCGTAAAAAACAGATCGTTTGTGATGCAATTTCGATGGGTTTCGAACTGGATCGGCATGTCCTCTTCCAGAGACATCTCGATCCACCTGCGGATCACCGGAATCGCGCCCTCGACCGTAAGCGGAAAGACCTGCCCGATGACATTCACGTAAGGCGAGCCGAAATCGCGCGCCATTTTAAGCGTGTCGCGCAAGGCCTCGACTGACCTCGGGAAGGCCACGATCAGCGGTGTCAGACCCTCGCGTTCCATATGCGGGCGCACGTCATAGGCTGTCTGCACATCCGCCGCCCCCAGATCAATCGCCAACCCGTCATACCCTGCGTCCCGCACCATGCCGCAGACACGATCATAGGGCAGCATCTCGCCGGTCTGATCATGGGGCTGCATCGACCAAAGCGATTGAAACACGCGCAGGGTTTGGGTCATCGGGCTGTTCCTGTTGGTAAATTGTGGGCTTCGCCCTCTTTATCGTATGTTGGGGGCCAGCCCCCAAACCCCCGAGGTATTTTCAGCCAGATGAAGCTGAAAGAGGTTTAAGCGGCTTCCAACTGCCGGGTGCCGGTTTTTGTCGGAACGATCCAGACCTCGTCATAGGGGTATTGGCTCTCGTCCTTGGCGGCGAGTTTGCGGATGACTTCGATCTGAAACTCGATCCAGCCCATGGCATAGGGTTCGGCCCCATTTCCACGCAATTCGGCGTCCAGATGTTTGAGTTGCCAGAACGGCACAGAGGGGAAGGCGTGATGCGCCGTATGATAGGGCATTTGCCAGCACAGCCAGCGCATCAGCGCATTTGTGCGGGTCGACCGGGTGTTGCGAAAGATGTCGCTTTCGTGGCTGAGGCCCAGATGCTCGATCGTATTCTGCAACTGGTGCACCGGCTTTGTCACGATCATCGGCGCAAGCCAGAGGATCACAGCTGCCCAGGATTGAAAGGCGAGCGACAGCAGCGCGATCAGCGCATACCCGGCCAGATGCCAGCGCGCTTCGGTGATCACTATGCGATGCTGGTCAGCGCGAATATAGGGTTCCAGCACGATCCCGCGCGACAGGCGGATCATGCGGGTGGCGCGCGTGTACCAATAGGTGAGGCCCGTCATCCACAACAGGTAGCTGCGCAGAGTGTAAGGGACGCGCGCCAATTCGCCATCCTTGTCCCAGTTTTGGGTATGTTGGTGGTGAGCTGTGTGTTGGATCCAGTCGAAATCGCGCCCGAAGATCATCAAAAAACCGATGGCACGGCCGAAAATCATATTCGCCGTCTTGGCCTTGAACACCGTTCCATGGCTTAGCTCATGCTGCCCGGCATAGAGAAAGTTCAACACGATTCCGTGGATGATAAACAGTGGCACCGCCCAAAGGCTGCCCCAAGCCATCCAAAGCAGCGCGCCGGTCACCAGAAGTACGCCCAGATGCGAGGCCAGTTGAAAAACCCCCCAAAGATCAGACCGTTGCATCAGCGCGCGCAGGCGCTGCGGCTCTATCAGGTCGCGGCGGGTAAAGCTGGTTTGCATGAGGCCTCCTTTGGCTTTGGAAAGACTGGTCAAATGCTAGCGCGCCATTCCGCCCGACAGCAACCGGATTCGCCATATTTTTGCATGCGCTAGCGCTTCCCACGCCAGTCATGCTCGCGTATAAGCGCCAGAGCATATTTTCTGGCCCACAATAAGATGGGCTCAGCGAGGATCGGGGATACGATGACCAAAGATGACGACATGACCGCAGGCGCGCCAGACAACGAATCCGATATCGCCTTTGTCAAAGCCTTGGCCGAGGTGCTGCGGGACAATGATCTGGGCGAGCTTGAGGTTGAGCGTGGTGCAAAGAACGCGGCCAAGCTGTCGGTGCGGATCCGCAAGACGCTGCCTATGGCTGCGCCTGTTCAATACACCCCCACGCATGCAGCCCCGTTGGCAATGGGCGAGGCCCCCGCTACGGCCGCCCCGACCCCCGAAAGATCGCAGGATCCGGCCAGCCTGCCCGGCATCGTCACATCACCGATGGTGGGCACCGCCTATCTTAGCCCGGAACCGGACTCTCCGGCCTTCGTCAAGATCGGCGATACGGTGGCAGAGGGTCAGACCCTGCTGATCGTCGAGGCGATGAAGACGATGAATCATATTCCCGCGCCCAAGTCCGGCACGGTCAAGCGTATCCTGATCGAGGACAAGGTCCCGGTCGAGTTTGGCGCGCCTCTGATGGTGGTCGAGTAACCCTATGTTCGACAAAATCCTGATAGCCAACCGTGGCGAGATTGCCCTGCGTGTGGTGCGCGCCTGTCGCGAGATGGGCATCCATTCGGTTGCCGTCCATTCCACCGCTGACAGCGACGCCATGCATGTGCGCATGGCAGACGAGGCGATCTGCATCGGCCCGCCCTCTGCCACGGACAGCTATCTGTCGGTGCCTGCGATCATTTCGGCCTGTGAAATAACGGGCGCGCAGGCCATCCATCCTGGCTATGGCTTTTTGTCCGAGAACGCGAATTTCGTGCAGATCGTGCAAGATCACGGCATCACTTTTATCGGCCCCACCGCCGATCACATTAGGGTCATGGGCGACAAGATCAGCGCCAAGGACACGATGAAGGCGCTTGGCGTGCCTTGCGTGCCCGGTTCTGAGGGGGGCGTTGACACGGTCGAGGATGCGCTGAGGATTGGCGAGGAATTTGGCTATCCGGTGATCATCAAGGCCACGGCCGGCGGTGGCGGCAAGGGCATGAAGGTCGCCCATTCCGCCGAAGAGATGAGATCGGCCTTTCAGACCGCGCGCGCCGAGGGCAAGTCGAACTTTGGCAACCCGGACGTCTATATAGAGAAATATCTGACCACACCGCGCCATATCGAAATTCAGGTCTTTGGCGATGGTCGCGGAAACGCTGTGCATCTCGGAGAACGCGATTGTTCGCTGCAACGGCGTCACCAGAAAGTGTTCGAAGAGGCCCCCGGCCCCGCGATCAGCGCCGAAACCCGTGCGCGCATTGGCAAGGTCTGTGCGGATGCTGTCGCCAACATCAACTATATCGGTGCGGGCACCATCGAATTTCTCTATGAGAACGGCGAGTTCTATTTCATCGAAATGAACACCCGTTTGCAGGTGGAACACCCTGTGACAGAGGCGATCTTTGGCGTGGACCTTGTGCGCGAACAGATTCGCGTGGCAGCGGGCCTGCCCATGTCCTTTACTCAGGACGATCTGCATGTGAACGGCCATGCCATCGAGGTGCGCATCAACGCCGAAAAACTGCCGAACTTTGCCCCCTCTCCGGGGCGGATCACCCAGTATCATGCGCCGGGCGGGCTCGGCGTGCGTATGGATAGCGCGCTTTATGACGGCTACCGCATTCCACCCTATTATGATTCTCTGATCGGCAAACTGATCGTTCATGGTCGCGACCGGCCAGAGGCACTGGCCCGTTTGGGGCGCGCATTAGGAGAGTTGATCGTCGATGGCGTCGACACCACAGTGCCGCTTTTTCGCGCCTTGCTGGCCGAAACAGCGGTGCAATCGGGCGAGTATACCATTCACTGGCTCGAACACTGGCTGGAAACCCATCTGGGATAGGACGTGACTGGCCCTGTCCTGACAGCAGAGCTTTTGCTTCACGGATATGCCGCCGGCATCTTTCCGATGGCCGAAGATCGCGACAACCCAGAGGTGTTTTGGGTCGATCCAAAGCTGCGTGGCATCATGCCGCTCGAGGGTTTTCACATCTCGCGCTCGCTGGCGCGGCGGATGCGGCGCCGCGTGTATCAAGCCACATTAAATCAGGATTTTGCAGGCGTTGTTACGGCCTGTGCCGACCGGGACGTCACATGGATCAACGACACGATCTTTGATCTCTACCTGCAACTGCATGACAACGGCTTTGCCCATTCGCTTGAATTGTGGGACGGGCCCGACCTGATCGGAGGCGTTTACGGGGTCACGCTGGGCGCGGCGTTTTTTGGCGAAAGCATGTTTTCGCGCGCCACCGATGCCTCGAAAATCGCACTCGCCTTTCTGGTCGATCATCTGCGCACCACCGGGTTCACCCTGTTTGACACGCAGTTCATCACACCCCATCTCACGACATTGGGCGCGATCGAAATTCCACGTGGCAACTACCACAAAAAGCTGGCGAAAGCCTTGAATACAAAGGCAGATTTCTTGGGAAAGGCCGACATGCCGCCGGTTCAGGATGTTTTGCAGCGGATGACCCAGAGGTCATAGCGCGAATGATCCAGCGCGTTAAGTGCCGGACTAGAGGCAACCATCCAGCCCTCAAAAATCGGGCGTTCCGCCGTGTCGCTGCGGATCACCAGATAGGCATAGGCGTCACCCGATGGATTGCCCGAGGGAAAGCGACATTCGCCCAAAGTCACTGTCAAACGCCCGAACTGAACCGTTTCACCCGTTGCGAGTTCGATATCGACGATCGTACCGCCAACCTTATCGAGCCCACGCAAAAACGCCCCCGGTGCCGCCGTTGCCTTTGGCTGTTCAACGGTTTCCACGTCTTCGCTGAAATTCTCGTCCAGATTAAGCTCTGGCGTCAGAGAAAACCCGTTATCCTGTGCCACGCCGGGGATGGTCAGCGCGACCATCATCCCGAAGGCGCGTACCAAAGTGGCCAAACGGCACATCAGCTATCTGCCTCACCGCCGTTGCCGGATACGAATTTCAGCAAGAGCGTGATCAGGCTGACAGCGCTTTGTGTGTCTTCGATCTCTGTGCCGGGTTCCAGATTTCCGAGCGATCCGCCGGGCAGCAATTCGACGAAACTCCCCCCAAGCAGACCTTCGGACGAGATCTGAACGGCCGTATCATCGGGCAGCACAATGCCAGAACTGACGGCCAATCGGGTCTCTGCGCGAAAGGTCTGCGGGTTCAGGGCCAGTTCGGTCACCGTGCCCACCTTCACCCCGCCAAGGCGGACATCCGTGCCAATCGTCACCCCTTCAACAGAGCGGAATGACGCCGTGTAACTGTCCATCCCGCCGGACGGGCCGTTGCCGCTAATCTGTGTCGCATAAAGGAAAAACCCGGCTGCAACCGCAAGGACCGCGCCGCCCACAATCACTTCTGTGGTTTGGTTTGCCATATGCTTACTCTGGTGCCCAAGCCTCGTAGTCACTGCGCGGTTCTGGTGCTGCGCGGCGGATGGATCCGGTCGGCGCATAGGCACCAGTTGTACCTGTCAGGTTCTCCTGATGCGGCTTTTCCCATGTCTTATGCTTCAACGGGTCTTTGGTGGGCGGTTCTTTAAAGGTGTGGTGCAACCAACCATGCCACTCGGGACCGACACGGCTGGCCTCTGCTTCGCCATTAAAGATCACCCACCGGCGCTTGCCGTCGCGGGTTTCATAGAACAGGTTCCCCTGATCATCATCCCCGACCTTCACGCCATTGCGCCACGTCCAAAGCTGCGTGTTCAGCGTCTGACCGTTCCACCATGTGACGGACCGCAGAAGTGTCTTGAGAATGCCCATCGGCGCCTCCGGTTAAAGATATGATTTATATGGACCAAGCATTCGGCAAGGTCTAGGGGCAAGCACGCCCGGCCTGGGCTGCAAGCGTTTTTGAGCGCATTCATCCTGCGCCTGTGCTATCCTCTTGGTTGCATTCTGACCGTCCGACAGACTGTCGGCCCAAAATTTTAAGGACAGATGAATGGCGACACTTTATTTTGTGGTGTTCAATCAGGCCGAAGTGCTGGATTTCAGCGGCCCGTTCGATGTGTTTTCCATGGCACGGATTGCCACCAAGACCGACCCATACGACATGAAGATCATCAGCGTCGACGGCAAGCCGATCCGCGCGATCCACGGGTTCATGGTCATGCCCGAGGCCGCGATCAGCGATGTGACTCCGGGCAAGGATGACATCGTCTTTATCCCGGGCGGCGCGACCGCGATCCTCACCGCCATTGCCGCCGGCGACAAGCGACTGGAACACATCACCCCGGACTCTAACGCCTTGGGGCCGTTGGAAAAAGACGCCTTGGCGAAGGAATGTGGGGCCATCGTCACATGGCTGGCAGAGCAATGTCAGGAGGCCGGGATCCTCGCTACGATCTGCGCCGGAGCCTTTTTTGGCGCGCGCGCCGGGATCTTTACCGGGCAGCAAGCCACGACGCACCATGGGATGGTATCGCTGCTCGACCAATGGATCGGCAGCGCCTCGCCGTTGCCCCCTTGCCAGCAGGCGCAGATCGTGGCCGGCGCCCGCTATGTGATCAACAAGGCTGGCGCGCCTTTGATTCTATCCTCTGCAGGCGTATCGGCAGGCCTAGATCTGTCGATGTATTTGCTGGAACAGATCATGTGCCCCACCGCAGTGCGGCTGACCGAAACCTTGATGGAGTATAACGGCACCCGGAATTTTTCCGCGTCCAACGCGCCTCAGCCCAATATTCCCGAGGGCTTACGGTTTTGTGCTGTGGATACCCTTGGCCAGCCTATTTGCGGCTGCAGCACGTCCTAATACCAACGTTCTGCGGCTTTCAGGGCCATTGGGCATCGCATTTTCAACAAAAAAGCCCGGCGCGCGTGGCAACCGGGCTTCTAAATCTTTGACGTCAGGGCCTCGAGGTCAGGCCCCGCTGCGTCAGCCAGCGCTGGCCTCTTCCTTCTTTTTCTTCGTTTCGGCGTAGATCATCAGAGGTTGAGCATCCGAATTCACCGCCTCTTCATTGACGACGACCTCGTCGATGCCTTCCAGACCGGGCAGATCAAACATGGTGTCCAGCAGGATATCTTCCATGATGGACCGCAGCCCCCGTGCGCCGGTCTTGCGTTCGATGGCGCGCTTGGCAATGGCCACCAAGGCATCGTCGGTGAAGGTCAGTTGCGCATCTTCCAGATCGAACAGGCGTTGGTATTGCTTGACCAACGCATTCTTTGGCTGCGTCAAAATGGTGACCAGCGCCTCTTCCTCCAGGTCTTCGAGCGTGGCGATGACCGGCAGACGACCCACGAATTCCGGGATCAGACCAAATTTCAGCAGATCCTCTGGTTCCAACTCTCCGAACATTTCGCCCACGCCACGGGTTTCTTCGTCCTTCACATCGGCGCCAAAGCCGATGGCAGAGCCTTTGCCGCGCTGTGCGATGATCTTTTCCAGACCCGCAAAGGCACCACCGCAAATGAACAGGATGTTGGTCGTGTCCACCTGCAGAAATTCCTGCTGCGGATGCTTGCGCCCGCCTTGTGGGGGCACAGAGGCAACGGTGCCTTCCATGATCTTCAGCAAGGCCTGCTGAACGCCCTCGCCCGATACATCGCGCGTGATCGACGGGTTGTCAGACTTGCGGGTGATCTTGTCGACTTCGTCGATATAGACGATGCCGCGCTGCGCGCGTTCCACATTATATTCAGAGGCTTGCAGCAATTTCAGGATGATGTTTTCCACATCTTCACCGACATAGCCCGCCTCTGTCAGCGTGGTGGCATCCGCCATCGTAAAGGGCACATCCAGAATGCGCGCCAAGGTCTGGGCCAGCAAAGTCTTGCCGCAGCCGGTCGGGCCGATCAACATGATGTTGGATTTC
>CALGTJ010000382.1 GCA_937901435.1 uncultured Rhodobacter sp.
TCCGCCAACCGTGTTGTGGCCCTGATCGCTGGTCAGGCAGATGCAACGATCATCGACTTGTCCAACAAAAACAAATTGGTAAAGCAGGCCCCGGATCAGTTCAACGTGCTGCCGATGTTCGAGGTGGACGCCAGCGACGAGGCCCTGTTTGCCAACCTCGACTGGATCAAGGCCAACGAGAAAGACGTGGACATCTTTGTCAGCGCGCTGGTCAGCGTCTGGCAGGACATGCAGGAAGATCCGACGATCATTGCCCGTGAAACTGACCCCGATGGCCCGATTGGCCAACTGCCTGCGGAAATCCTTGCCGGTCTTGACACCTTTTACACGGATGCGGTCGAGGGTGGTCTTTATGATGCCAACGGTGGCGGGCGTAAGGCTGCGACTGCGGATATGGAATGGTATTCTGCCGCCGGTCAGTTGGACGGCGACGTCAGCACGCTGAATATCGAGGACTTCTGGTACCTTGCCCCCCTTGATGCGGCGATGAAGTAAGACACGCAGCCGGGTGGCCAAGCGATTTGGCCGCCCGGCCCCCCGGATCCCGGAGTGGATCTCGAACTGGATCAGAGACGGACCCCCCATGCTCAATCGTCCTCTAATGCTCAAACTGCTCTCTGCGCTTATCGTCTTTGGCGCTTGGGAAATCGCCGGGCGCATCCCGGTCAGCTATGCCTTCCCGACGTTCCTAGAGGCCATGTCCTCGCTGGCGCGCATGACCTTTGATGGCTCGCTCTTTGTCGCCTATGGCGAGACGCTGAAACCGCTGGTCATTGGCGTTGCGATCTCTGCGGTCTTTGGCATTGCCCTTGGCCTTTGGATCGGCCTCAGTTCCATTTTCGACTGGATGTTTTCGCCCATCTTCATCGTAATGCAGGCGGCACCCCTGGCGGCGCTGATCCCGATTTTGGTGATGGCTTATGGCATCGGTTTGACGTCCAAGGTCTTTGTGGTGTGCATCATGGCGATGCCGGTGATTGTGCTCAACACCAGTGGGGCCGTGCGCAATACACCGGAATCCTTCAAGGAAATGGGCAAATCCTTTCTTGCCAGTGACGCCCATATCATCCTGAAAATCATCCTGCCCGCCGCGTCCCCGATCATCTTTTCGGGTCTGCGTCTGGGCATCTCGGCAGGCTTCATCGGCGCCATCCTGTCAGAGCTGAAAATCACCCCGACCGGCGTGGGCGATATCATCACCTACAGCCGGTCCATCGCGGATTACCCCAGCATGTATGCCGCGATCTTTTCGATCATCCTTCTGGCGGTTCTGTTCCTGAACCTGTTGGAAAAACTAGAAAACTTCTTATTCGAAGGAAACAACCGTGGCTATGCCTCAGATTAAACAGACCTTCGATCCGGGCGCAGCGCCCGTCGACAACGCCGTCACCGTACGCGGTGTCTCCAAGAATTACGGGAACGTCGAAGCCCTGCGCGATATGACGCTGGAATTCCCGCGTGGTCAGCTGACCTCGCTGCTGGGCCCGTCGGGCTGTGGCAAGACGACCCTGCTCAAGATCATCGCGGGCTTGCTGGAACCGACCTCTGGCGAGATCATGGTGAACGGCAAGGCGGTCAACGGTCCTGGTCCCGACCGCGCCTTTGTGTTTCAGGACTTTGCCCTGCTGCCTTGGGCCAGCGTCATCCGCAACGTGGCCTTTGGGCTGGAATTGCGCGGCGTGGCCAAGTCGGAACGCGAAAGCATCGCCAGCAAATACATCAAGGATGTAGGGTTGGCCGGGTTCGAAAACAGCTTTCCCCACGAGTTGTCCGGGGGCATGCGCCAGCGCGTCGGCCTTGCGCGCGCCCTGTCGGTGGATGCGCAGGTTCTGCTGATGGACGAGCCGTTTTCGGCCGTGGATGAGCAGACCCGCCGCAAGTTTCAGGAGGACCTGCTGAACCTCGTGCAAAACGAGAACAAGACCTTCATCTTCGTGACCCACTCGATCGAAGAGGCGGTTTATGTCTCTGACCAGATCGCGATCCTTCTGCCGCGCCCCAGCCGCGTGTCGGAAATCATCCGCCCCAGCGGGTTCCGTGAAAAGGGCATCGACAATATCCGCCGCGATCCGGAATACCTTGATATCGTGGATGAAATCTGGGCGTCACTGCGAAATTATGTGGAATAGGGGGCGGATATGACCGTATTCGGATACCGCCTGCCGGGCATGTCGTCGCTACTGGTCTGGGGCCTTCTGTGGGAGATCGTCGGCCAATTGGGCCTGACCTTTTTCATCCCGCCCTTGTCAGAAGTGGTGGCCACACTCTTTGTCGTGATCCAGACAGCGGCCTTTCAAAAGGCGCTGTATGAAACTGCGTATGCCTTCGGGGCAGGGGTGTTTTTTGCCGTTGTGATCGGCATTCCAACGGGCATCCTGATGGGAAAAAGCCGCCTGTTGGATGAGTTGTTACTGCCGTGGGTGAACATCTTTTTGTCCGCACCGCTGACGGCGCTGGTGCCCGTGCTGATGGTGCTCTTTGGCTTTGGCATGAAATCGATCATCATCACCACGACGCTGTTCGCGATCTGGATCATCATCCTGAACGCCCGCGCCGGGGTGATGCAGATCAACCGCTCGCTGATCGAAATGGCCCGCAGTTTTGGCGCAACGCCGATGGATGCCTTCGTCAAGATCTACTTCTGGGCCGCTTTGCCAGAGATCTTGGGCGGCGTGCGCATCGGCATCATTCGCGCGGTCAAGGGCGTGATCATCGGTCAGTTGCTGATCTCGATCGTCGGCTTTGGCGCGCTGTTCGAGCTTTATTCCTCGAACTTCCTGATGGCGCACTTCTGGGCGGTGCTGATCGTGCTCTTTGCGATGGCGTTCACGATTTCTGAGGTCTTTGCCTATCTCGAACGTCGTGTCGCCTATTACGCGGCAAAGCGTTAAAATGTGATGGCGGATTGGGGCTCTGCCCCAAACCCCGAGGTATTTGGGGCCAGATGAAGATGCGATGATCGGTCTTTTTTGGGCCGTAAGCATAAAAAAGCCCCGCCAGATGCGTGATCTGGCGGGGCTTTTTCGTGTCGGGGTGTTACCCGATGATTTTGTTGAAGGTGGCCGAGGGGCGCATCACGGCTTCGGTCTTGGCCGGGTCCGTGTGGTAGTAGCCGCCCGTATCGGCAGGTCCGCCTTTGGAGGCGGCGAAGTCGGCCACAATCATCGCCTCACTCTCGGCCAGTGCCTTGGCGATGGGCGCGAAATGGGCGGCAAGATCAGAGTCGTCGGTCTGTTCGGCCAGTGCCTCTGCCCAGTATTTAGCAAAGTAGAAATGGCTGTCGCGGTTGTCGGACTGACCCGCTTTGCGGCCCGGCGATTTGTCATGATCCAGAATGCCTTGGGTGGCCAGATCGACGGCTTCGCCTAATATCCCCGCCTTGGCGTTGTTCTTGACCTCTGCAAGGAACTTGAAGCTTTCGCCAAGCGCGCAGAATTCACCCAGCGAGTCCCAGCGCAGGTGGTTTTGCTCGTTGAGTTGCTGGACGTGCTTGGGGGCAGAGCCGCCCGCGCCGGTTTCGAACAACCCGCCACCGTTCATCAGTTTCACGATGGACAGCATCTTGGCCGAGGTGCCCAGTTCGAGGATCGGAAAGAGGTCTGTCAGGTAATCGCGCAGGACGTTGCCGGTGACGGCAATCGAAGTGCCACCATTGCGTACCGTTTCCAGCGACACGCGGGTCGCCTCGCGCGGGGCGAGGATCTGGAATTTGTCGCTGGCCCCTGCGGCGGCGAGAAGGGGTTTGACATAGGCGATCAGCTGCGCGTCATGGGCGCGGTTTTCGTCGAGCCAAAAGATCGCCTGACAGCCCTCTGTCTTTTGACGGGCAACGGCCAGCTTGACCCAATCCTCGATCGGGGCCTTGCGGGTAGAGGCCGCGCGCCAGATGTCGCCCGCCTCGACCACATGTTCGTGCAGCACATCGCCATTGGCCGCCGTCATGCGCACGGTGCCGTCGTGCGGGATTTCAAAGGTGGTGGGGTGGCTGCCGTATTCTTCGGCCTTCTGCGCCATCAGACCCACGTTTTGCACGGTGCCTGCGGTGGTTGGATCCAGCGCGCCGGTTTCCTTGAAGTAGTTGACCGCTTCTTCATAGACGGCGGCATAAGAGCTGTCGGGGATCACGCAATTGGCGTCTGCCTCTGCGCCATCCGGGCCCCAGCCTTTGCCACCCGCGCGGATCAGCGCGGGGATCGAGGCGTCGATGATCACGTCAGAGGGCACATGCAGGTTGGTGATGCCACGGTCCGAGTTCACCATGTAAAGTGGTGGACGGTCGGCCATGACGGCGTCGATGGCGGCCATGATCGCGGGCTGGTCATGCACCTTTTCCAGCAGGTCGCCGAGGCCAGAGTTTGCGTTCACGCCAAGCGCGTCCAACTCTGCGCCGAATTGCTCGAAGACCGGCGCGAGGAAGGCCTTGACCGCATGGCCAAAGATGATTGGGTCAGAGACCTTCATCATCGTGGCCTTGAGGTGGATCGAGAACAGGATGCCCATGTCTTTGGTCGCGGCGATCTGGTCGGCCAGAAACGCGGAAAGCGCCTTGGCGGACAGGAAGGTCGCGTCGACCACGGTGCCCGCGGGGAAGGTGACGCCGTCCTTGAGCGTGGTCACAGAGCCATCCGTGCCGATCAATTCGATCTTGGCGGGGCCTGCCTGCGCCTCTGTCAGAGTGACGGATTTCTCGTTCGCACAGAAATCATTCGCGCCCATCGTGGTGACGATCGTTTTGCTGTCCTTGGACCACACGCCCATCGAATGCGGGTTGGCCATGGCGTATTTCTTGACCGCTTTGGCGGCGCGCCGATCCGAGTTGCCCTCTCGCAGGACCGGGTTCACGGCAGAGCCCTTGATCGTGTCAAACCGCGCGCGGATCTCTTTTTCGGCGTCTGTTTCCGGATCTTCGGGGTAATCGGGGATGTCATAGCCTTGGCTTTGCAGCTCTTTCACAGCGCCCACGAGTTGCGGCACAGAGGCGGAAATATTGGGCAGCTTGATCACATTGGCATCAGGGGATGTCACCAACTCGCCCAGAACGGCCAGATCATTGGTCTGACGCTGTGCCTCGGTCAGGTTCTCGGGGAAAGTGGCGATAATGCGCCCGGCCAAAGAAATGTCCCGCGTGCCGACCGTGACGCCAGCGGCGGCGGCAAAGCTGCGGATGATCGGCAGGAAAGAGGCCGAGGCCAATTCCGGCGCCTCGTCGACTTTGGTGTAAATGATGTCAGGAGTGTTCTGGTCAGCCATATTCATAAGCCCTTCTTGAGTTGGCTCAGGTGTTAGACCTTTGTTGCGCGAAGGTCTACTGAGAGAACGGCTTTGTCCGTCCAATTTTCGTCGAAAATTGGGTTTGTTTCTCTCTTGGCGCTTGAATTTCTGAATTATGCACTAGTGATGAGGTCTGCGGCGCGCTCTGCGATCATGATCGTGGGGGAATTCGTGTTGCCTGAGGTGATGCGCGGCATGACTGAAGCATCCACAACCCGCAACCCCTGCACCCCGCGCACCCGCAGGTCCGGATCGACCACGGACCCCGGATCACTGCCCATGCGCGCGGTGCCGACGGGGTGGAAAATGGTCGAGGCCACGTCACCGGCCCCTTGGGCCAGTTCGGTATCGCTTTGATAATCGGGGCCGGGTTTGAATTCTTCGGGCTGATACCGCGCCAGCGGGTCCTGCGCCATGATCCGGCGGGTCAGGCGGATCGCATCAACCGCAACGCGCCGGTCGGCGGGGGTCGCGAGGTAGTTCGGCTGGATCTCGGGATGCATTTCTGGATCGGGCGAGGTGATGCGCACATGCCCCCGGCTTTCGGGGCGTAGGTTGCAGACGCTGGCCGTGATGGCGGGAAAGTCGTGGGGGGCTTGGCCAAAGGCCTCTAGCGTGACGGGTTGCACGTGATATTCCAGATCGGGTGTGGCCATATCGGGCGAGGAATAGGCGAATGCGCCCAGCTGGCTGGGGGCCATGGACATGGGGCCGGTGCGCCGCAGCGCGTATTCTGCCGCGATCTTGGCCTTGCCCCACAGGCTTGCGGTCATCGTGTTGAGGGTCTTGGCCCCTTGCACCTTATAGGCGCAGCGGATTTGCAGATGGTCTTGCAGATTGCCGCCCACATCAGGGGCGTCATGCAGGACCTCGATGCCATGGGATTGCAACAGCGCGCCGGGACCGACGCCGGAAAGTTGCAACAGTTGCGGCGTGCCGATGGACCCGGACGACAGGATCACCTCGGCCCGCGCGCTGACCTGCGCGGGCTGGCCTTTGTGCCGGAACCGCACACCTGTGGCGCGATGTCCGTCGAACACCAGCCGCTCTGCCTGCGCATGGGTCACAACGCGCAGGTTGGCGCGATTGCGGGCCGGGCGCAGAAAGCCGCGTGCGGTGCTCCAGCGAAAACCTTTGTGCTGGTTGACCTTGAAATAGCCGACGCCAAAGTTGTCGCCCCGGTTGAAATCTGCCGTTTCGGGAATACCAGCGGCAATCGCGGCCTCTTTCCACGCGTCCAGAATATCCCAGTGCAGGCGTTGTTCCTCGACACGCCATTCGCCGCCCGCGCCGTGCATGTCATCGGCACCGCTGTAATAATCCTCGGACTTCAGGAAATAGGGTAGCACATCGTCCCAGCCCCAGCCGGTATTGCCCATCTGCCGCCACCCGTCATAGTCGGCGGCCTGTCCGCGCAGATACAGCATACCGTTGATCGAGGAACACCCGCCCAGAACGCGTCCGCGCGGATAGATCAGGCGGCGTCCGTTCAGGCCCGCAACGGCAGCGGTGGAATACATCCAGTCTGTGCGTGGATTGCCGATGCAGTAAAGATAACCGACAGGAATATGGATCCAGTGATAGCGATCCGACCCGCCCGCCTCTAGCAGCAGAACCTTTGTCTTGGGGTTCTCGCTCAGCCGATTGGCCAGCACACAGCCCGCCGATCCGGCCCCCACGATCACATAGTCAAACGCGCCAAAATCCTGCATGCCCATCCCCCCGAAAGACCTGATGTCTCATCCCATGGGACGGGGGGAAAGGCAAATGCGGCCTGACTTAACGGCGGCGCGACGAGGACCCATAGGTGGTCGCCATGCCATTGCGCCAGGCACTGCTGCTTTTGCAATGCCGACAGATGCGATCGCCAAAGCCTTCGCTGGCAAAGGGGTCGTTGCAGCGCAGGCAAGGCCGGGTTTTTGGGGTGTCACGCAGGGATTGCGCCGGTTGGCTGTCCAGATCCCGATCCACCAGCGCGAAATGCTTTGTCATCTATTTTCCTTCTCATTTGCGAAAGCGGAATACCCTTTGCGATCAGGGGTCCGAGGTTTCTAAAAGACTGCAGGGATCAGTTGCGAAAGACGCATTGACCCTTAGAGCTTTGAAAGCCCGTGTCGCATTCCCACCGGTTGCCAGAGCGGTCCAGATGGGCGTTTTCCGGGATCTCGATAGCCAAACATGTGTCGTCCTGTGCCTCAAACCCGCGTGCGCATTTCCAGCCTGCGCCATAGGACGCCTCGTAGAAATAGCCATTCTCGGGCACGATTACCGCCGCACAGCCGCCCTGCGCCTCGACAAACCGGCGCTCGCAGGTCCATGGCGTGCCAAAGCCAGAGCCGTTCAAAAAGGCGTTTTCCGGAACGGCAATCGCCACACAACCGGTGCTGGTCTTGGAAAACCCCCGCTCGCAGGTCCAGTCAGAGCCAAAGGCCTCATCCGATAGATAGGCGTTTTCGGGCACCACGATCTCTGCGCATCCGTTGGACTCGCGCGTGTACCCGCGCAGACATTCCCAGCGTCGCCCAGAGGTATCCAGATAGGCGTTCTCGGGGACGAAAATCGCGGCACAACTCTTGTCGTCGACCTCTTTGAACCCGCGTCTGCACTCCCATCCGGTGCCATAGGTATGACCGGTGACATACGCGTTTGCCGGAACCTCGATCCGCTCGCATAGATCGGCTGCAATGCGATAGCCGGTGTCGCACTCCCAGCCCTCGCCATAGCTTTTGGCATGGGCGTTTTGCGGGAATTCCGACGTTTGGCCAAAGGCGAGCGATGTCAGGGTCATCAGGCAGGCCATGACCAGCCCTGTGAAGGCCAGCAGTTTTCCCGCATTGGTCTTGGCGGTAGAGGCGGCCACAGCCGTCGCAGCGGCAGGGAACATGTCCCTGCCGTCACGAGGATCATGCCCCAGTGGCAAAGCGCGCGCTGGATTATGACGCATCAATGTTCAGCCCCGGCATACAGGCGGTCGCCAAGGTGCGATCCGGCGAATCCTCGCCCGGTGCCGTGGCCCAACCCGCGTCCATCACCGCCTGATAGCGGCTATAGCTGGACGCGGCTTTGATCGCGACCATTTTAGAGGCGCGCGCGGGATCCCTGTCTGACAGCCCCAGACAGACCGGAACCAATGCGGCAACAACCTCGTCCTCGGCCATTGTTCTGGCCATTTCATCGGCGGATGCGCCGGTGACCCAGCCCCCCCATGAAAAACCGATGATCGAGATTGCCACTGCGCCAACAATTGCGCCGTAGATGCCGGGTTTTAGCCATTCTGGTAACGTCATATTGGGTACTCCAGCGGAGAAAGCGCCGCTTCGCTATGATCAGCCCGCCCCTGATGAGGCGCGCTGGTTACTTGATCTTTTTGCCAGCCACGACGAGCCCGCCTTTGCCAGAATCAGCCGTCGCCAAAACTTTGACTTTTTCTTGCTTTGGCTTCTTGGCTTCTTTGTTGCCTTTTTTATTATTGCCTTTAGACATGGTCTTTCCTTTCAGTATGCAAGACTTAAGGTTGCGGGATGCAACGATAGCTTGCTGGAAATTCACAAAAGAATGTCAGATATTGCCTTGAAATCTTCGCATTGAATATAGGGTTTCCCCACAGCAAAGCACCAATACGTTTGACATTTCGAAATCTCACAAAAATTATATGTTAGAAAAGCCCATGGCTTTTCCCGCAACACGGTCCTGTTTTTAAAGGAGGGGGTTACTTCGTTCTGGATTTCATTCCAAAACTTGCATCATCACTACAATTATTCCGCCAAGAATGCAAGATAATTTAGAAGCTGCGCATTTTTACTTTGAGAGGCTGGGCAAAGGCAGCTTAGACAAATTCCACTGGTTTTGCCCATTGCAGCAACACCACACAGCCATCCACGGACCAGACGCTATGCTCTGATCCTTCGGGGTTCAGCACCACGTCGCCCGCCTTATAGGTCCCGGCCTCGTCGCTTTGCGTGCCCTCCAGCACCAGAATCGTTTCCAGCCCCGGATGACGGTGGCGCGGCACCGCAGCCCCGGGCGCATAGCGCAGCAGGGCCATTTGCGGGATCTCGCGTTGCAGCCAATGGGCCTCGACACCATCTTTGAAGGGCTCGAACGCCAGATCTTTCCAGCCGCCCTGCACAAGTCCGCGCAATACTGTCGCGTTGGTCATTCTATCGCCTCCAAAATTTGATCCACTGTGGCGGCCCAGCCGACAATGCCGCCCTGTGCCGTGATCATCTTGATCGCCGCCTCGCGGAAATGCAGGAAATAGCTTTCCGTGGCATCTGTCGCCAGCAAGCAGTCATAGCCGCGATCATTGGCCTCGCGCATGGTGGTTTGCACGCAGACCTCAGTTGTTACACCCGCAAAGACCAACTGGTGCAGGCCTTTGGCCTCTAGGATCGCGCCAAAGTCCGTGCCGTAGAACGCGCCTTTGCCGGGTTTGTCGATCACCACTTCGCCCGCGATCGGGTAGAGTTCGGGAATGATATCCGCGCCAGGCTCGCCCGCGATCAGGATGCGCCCCATGGGGCCCGCGTCACCGATCCGCAAAGAGGGATTGCCCCGATTGCGCTTGGCGTCGGGCAGATCAGACAGGTCGGGTTTGTGACATTCGCGCGTGTGGATCACGGGCAGGCCAGCGGCGCGAAACCCTGCGATCAGCCGCGCGGTGGCGGGAATGATCGCGCGCAAAAGCGAGACGTCATTGCCAAGGGTCTCGCCAAACCCGCCCGCCTCCATAAAGTCGCGCTGCATGTCGATCACGACGAGGCCGGTCGTGGCGGGATCAAAGGGAAAATCAAAAGGCTCGGCCTTGATCTGTTTCATGCGTGCCCCGCCATGAAATGCCCGATCTGTGCCACATCAGCCGTAGCCGCCTCTGTTTCAAAGGCGATCATACCGTCGGACATGACCAGAATGCGGTCGGAAAGCTCCAGAATTTCGTCCAGATCCTCGCTGATCAGCAGCACCGCAACGCCCCGGTTGCGTGCCTCGATCAGGCGTTCGCGGATCGCCGTTACAGCCGCGAAATCAAGGCCAAAGCAGGGGTTGGAGACAATCAGCAAATCCACGTCGCCTGTCAGTTCCCGCGCCAGAACCGCGCGCTGGACATTGCCGCCCGACAGATCAGAAATCCGCGAGGCGGGTGAGGTGGTCTTGACGTTGAACTGCGAAATGAGGGCCACGGCATTGGCGGCGATCTGTTTACCACTTTTCCAGAAACGCGGCCCACCATCTGCGTCCCTGTCGAACAGGCGAAAGGCCAGGTTTTCAGCCACGCTCATCCGGGGCGCGCAGGCGTTTTGCAGCGGCTCTTCGGGCAGATAGCGCACATTGTGGGCCTTGGCCTCGGCGCGGGTGGCGGCGTAGGGCGCGCCCTTGACGCGGATCTCGCCGCCGCTGATCGGGCGCTGACCGGTTAGAATCTCCATCAGTTCCATCTGACCATTGCCGGAAACGCCCGCAATGCCAAGGATCTCGCCCGCCTGCACCTTGAGATCATCAATCGCGATGGTCTTCAGGCCAGAGCAGTCCTGCGCGCGAACGTCTTTCAATTCCAGTATCTTATCGCCCAAGCTGCCACTGCGCTTTATGTCGGATTTCTTGGGATCGGCCCCCATCATCATCCGTGCCATGTCGTCGTGGCTCAGCGCAGACACCGCCCCGCCGCCCGCATGTTTGCCCCGGCGCAACACGGTCACATCATCGGCAAAAGCGGTGACCTCGCGGAATTTATGGGTGATCATCAGCACCGAAATCGTGCCCGATTGCGTCAGCGCGCGCACATGGCCCAGCACCTCATCCGCCTCGGCGGGGGTCAGGACCGATGTGGGTTCGTCGAGGATCAGGAAACGGCTGCCAAGGTAAAGCTGTTTCAGGATCTCAAGCTTTTGCTTTTCGCCCGCGGCCAGACGGCTGACCTTTTGATCCAGCGGCACCTGAAAGGGCATCTTGGCCATAAAGGTTTCAAGTGCGCACATTTCAGCGACCCAATTAATCACCGCAGGCGCATCGGCGCGGCTGATGACCAGATTTTCAGCCCCGGTCAGCGAGGGAACCAATGTAAAATGCTGATAGACCATCCCGAGGCCCAGCGATTTGGCCACTTTCGGGTCGGTTACATCAACCTCTTTCTGATCGACCAACAGCCCGCCTGTCGTGGCGTGGTAAAACCCCATCATGCATTTCACGAGGGTCGATTTGCCCGCACCGTTTTCACCGAGCAAGGCGTGAAACGTTCCTGCGCGGATCTTGACGGTGACGTTGTCCAGCGCTGTAAAGCTGCCGAATTTCATCGTCATTCCAACAGCTTCAACCTCTATCGCGCTCATGGCAGGGCTGCGATGATCTTGGCGCTGTCGGACACGGACCCAAAGACACCGCCCTGCATCTTGACCATTTTGACGGCGGCGTCGTGATTGCTCTGATCGGTCGCGCCGCAGCAATCCTCGACCAGCAGGCATTCAAACCCGCGATCATTGGCCTCGCGCATGGTGGTGTGCACGCAAACGTCAGTTGTGATGCCGGTGAGGATCAGGTTCTCGATCCCGCGCGTGCGCAGCAGCAGTTCCAGATCGGTCGCGCAGAATGACCCCTTGCCGGGTTTGTCGATGATAGGCTCTCCCTCGATCGGGTAAAGTTCTGGTATGATGTCCCAGCCCGGTTCGCCCCGCACAAGGATCTTGCCGCAGGGCCCCGGATCACCGATCCCCGCGCCGATCTGCTGCGAACGCCAGCGTTTGTTGGGGGGCAGATCGGCCAAATCGGGACGGTGGCCCTCACGCGTGTGAATGATGTGATAGCCCTTGGCGCGCATCGCCCCCAGCAGCGCCTTGATCGGGTCTATCGGCGCGCGGGTCAGGGAAATATCATAGCCCATCGTGTCCACATAGCCGCCCTTTCCACAGAAATCCGTCTGCATGTCGATGATGATCAGCGCCGTGTTGGCGGCGCGCAGATCACCGTTATAGGGCCAGGGGTAGGGGTCGGAAACAACGGTGGTCATTCTGCCGCCTCCTTGGTCGGGGCAAACATCCGGGTCGGCGCATCAAATCCGCAAGAGGTGCCGTCTGTCACCTTCACCTCATCCTCCCACGGCAGCACATATTTGCCCGCCGCGAGGTCGGTCATATAGGTATAGGGACAGTCCATCGCGCCGCCTTTGACGGCCACATAGCCGCGATGGCCGAATTGATAGATGTTATTCTCGACCCCCCAACCGATGCGCGCCTCTCGTACCAGATCGGGGCGCACCTCGGCGGTGATGATCTCGTCCACGCGGCCCGTGGTGCCATGGGCCAGAACGGTGCCGTCAAAGTTGACGATCATGCCTTCGCCCATGCTGTCAAAGGTGCCGTCGCTGCCGCACATACAGACGTTGGCGGTGACCATCAGATTGCAAAAGCTGTTGGATTGATTGGTAAAACGCCAGCTTTCCCGGATCGGCGCGGTATAGCCAGCCGTGCGAATCATGATCTCTGCCCCCTTATAGGCGCACTCGCGCGCCATTTCGGGGAACATGCCATCGTGACAGATGATAAGGGCGATTTTGCTGCCATTCGGCCCGTCGCAGACCGGAATGCCCATGTCTCCGGGCTCCCACGGTTCGACGGGCACCCAGGGGTGCATCTTGCGGTAATACAACTGCACCTCACCCTGATCGTCGATGATGAGGCCGGTGTTATAGGGCATCGCGCCGGGATTGGCCTCCATGATCGAAAAGCAACCCCAGATTTGATTGTCGATGCAGGCCTGTTTCAGCGCGGCGACCTCTGGCCCGTCCATGCTGCACATGATCTCTGGAGTGATGTCCATCGACAGCCCGTGCAGCATGTATTCGGGGAACACCACCAAATCCATATTGCCGTTGTTGCGCCGCGCCTTGCCAACCATCTCGACCACGCGGGCGGTCTGTGCGGTCAGTTCCGCCTTGGTTGTCACATTGGGCAGTTGCAGTTGCACCATGCCCAGCACAACGCCGTTGTCCGATTTATTCAAACCACCTAAGCCGTTCATATTCGTGTCCTTTATTTGGTGATGCTCAACTCGCCCGGCGCGCCTTCCATGGCTTTGTTGGGCGAACTTGTCGCGATCAGCAAAGCCAGCGTCAGCACATAGGGCGCGGCGAAAAACAGATAGTAGCCAGAGGTGACGCCAACCGATTGCAGGGCCGGACCAAGCGCACCCGCGCTGCCAAACAGGATCGCCGCCCAAAAGCAGTTGATCGGGCTCCAGCGGGCAAAGATAACCAGCGCGACCGCCATCAGGCCTTGACCGGACGAGATACCCTCGTTCCAGCTGCCCGGATAATAGAGCGAGAGATACGCGCCCCCGACACCTGCCAGTGCGCCACCTGCCGCCGTGGACAAAAGCCGCACCAGATTGGGATTCAGACCCATGGCGCGCGCCGCATCTGTGCTGTCACCCACCACGCGGATCGTCAGGCCAACGCGGGTAGAGCGGAACATCCACGTCATCGCGATCGCCAGAAACAGCCCGAAGATGAACAGCACGTTGATCTGCAAGGCGGCCTGCACCTGCTCGATTTGCGACCACCAGCCCAAGGGGATCGCTGGCAGATCGGGCGCAACGGGCTGGATGTAGGGCTTGCCGAAAAAGAACGCGAGGCCCATACCCAGCAGCATCAAAGCGATGCCGATGGCGATGTCATTGACCCCTTTGAACTTGCAGATCCAGCCGTGAAACAGTCCGAACAGTGCGCCCGCAAGGGCAGCGGCGAGGACGCCGACCCACGCCGAGTCCGTCTCGTAGGCAATCGCATAGCCCGCCATTGCGCCAAAGACCAAAGTGCCCTCTAGCCCCAGATTGATGCGGCCAGAGCGTTCGGTCAGGCACTCGCCCAGCGAGACGAACAGAAAGGGCGTCGACACCCGGATCGCCCCGCCCAGCATCGCCAGCGGCACGGCCCACATGCCAAGGTCAGCGGTGGTGCTCATGGTTTGACCCAATAGTCAGGGGTGAAAACTCTGAACCGTCCATAGAGAGTCTCGCTTAGCAGGATTGTCACGAAAACAATGCCTTGCATCACCAGAACGGTCGCGTCAGGCAGGTCCATCCGGCGTTGCACCAACCCCGAAGACGCCTCGAACCCGGCCAGCAGGATCGCCACAGGAATGATCGCCAGCGGATTGTGCCGCGCGAGAAACGCCACAAGGATGCCGGTATATCCATAGCCCGACACAAGCGAGCCATTGGCCGATCCGTGGATTGCGGCGACCTCGAAATACCCGGCGAGGCCAGCGAATGCGCCACCCAAGGCGGTGAACGATATGATCAGCTTGCCCACGGGCAGACCCTGAATCTGCGCGGCGCGCACATTGTCGCCCGCGATGCGCGCGGCAAAGCCCAGCGTCGTACGCTCCATCAGGATCCAGCAGAGGATGCAGGCCAGCACCCCAAAGGCAAAGCCCCAATGCACGTCGATGCCGATGGGCATGTCTCCGATGCGCAAGGACGCATCCAGCGGCGCGGTAGAGGGTTTGTTCAGGCTGGTCGGGTCGCGAAACGGCCCTTCGACCAGATGATTGAGCAGGGCAATCGCGATATAGGCCAGCAGCAGCGACGAGATCGTCTCGTTCACGCCGCGCTTGAACCGCAGTGCGCCCGCAATGCCGATCCATGCCCCGCCGATGATCATAGAGGCCAGCACCATGCCCAGAATGGTGACCGGCGTCGGCGCGCCCAGCAAGGCCACGCCCGCGACCGCCGCCGCCAATCCGCCCAACGCAATTGCGCCCTCGCCGCCGATGATCACCAGCCCCAACCGCGCCGGAAGCGCCACGCAGAGGGCGGCAAACAGCAGCGGCGAGACCCGCGACAGCGTGTTCTGCCACGAAAACGCAGAACTGAACCCGGCCTTGTAGACCAGCGCATAGAAATCCACCGGGTTCTTGCCGACCGCGATCAAAAAGACTGA
>CALGTJ010000383.1 GCA_937901435.1 uncultured Rhodobacter sp.
ACCAATGAACAAACAAACTTTCAACCATCCCACAGCACCAACTCAGCATCACCTGTGGCCTCTGTAAGCACCATACTCTTCTAGACGTAGCAAACCTGATAGCTGTCGTTGGAGGCGACACCACAGCCCACGAGGTACGTCAGAGGGCCAGATGCCATAACTGTGGCGTGAAGGGTAACAATACGTATCAGATCGTCCACAAGAGCGGCTCAGGCGTTGCGATGGATGGTGCTGGCATTCTCTAGGGAAAGTCACTTTGCTTAACCCTCAATAGGTGTGGGGGGGGGCGAAAAACAGCCGCCCTTCTGTAGTGATATGTCCTGCTCACGCATTTTTTTTGAAAAAGGCTCCTTCTCTCTAATGAATTAGGAAGCCAAGAAGTCATTTTTGATACATCTAATACAGAAATCCACTCTAAATGAAATTTATCAAGTCGGACCAGCCAGCACAGAATTTTTTGACTGGCTGGCCGAGTTAATAATTTTTGAAAGGCGAATTAGTAGCTGAGTTCGATACTCGGAATTTTACATTGCCGTACCTTGAACCTTAATTATAGTCCGTAAATTTACATCACGTACCATGATGATCCTGTCCTGCGTGGCGATTTTGGGGGTATGGGTCGGTTACAATTTGACGAAGCTCATCCCGCAGCGCGCCTTTTTCATCATCGTCGAAATCGCCTTATTCTTGATCTCGCTCAACCTGATCCGCGTGGGGTTGAGCAATCTGTGAGCTTAGTCCAAATCAGCTCAGCAACGTCACCAATGCGTGACGACTAAGCGGCAAACGGTCCGGCACAACGCCAAGCGCATTTCGGACAGCATTAACCACAGCCGCACCCGCCGGACCGGATGAGATTTCACCGGCTCCAAGCGGCATTTCATCTTGCGGTCCGATCAATCGGGTGTGCATTTCTGGCACCTCGGAGAATTTCAAAATCGGATAATCATCCCAGCTTTCAGTTAGGTTTTGCCCACCCGCAAAGCGAACTTCTTCTTTTAATGCCCAACTTATGGCTTGAACAATTCCGCCCTCAAGTTGATTGATCGTGCCATTTGGGTTGATCGCTTCGCCAACGTCCGCGACGCACCAAACATCACTGACGCGCACCTCGTCTTCGACAATAACCCGTGCGATGCAACCGAGATAGCCCGCCGAATTTTTATAGCGCGCATAACCAAATCCATACCCGACACCATCCGCCATATCCCGCGGCTCTACCATATCACGTAGTGCTTCGATCACACTGATAGCGCGCGGATCTGTCAGATGCGCCAATCGATATTCTATTGCGTCCATGCCTGCCGCCTCAGCGCAGCTTTCCATCAGGGATTCCAGCGCAATAACATTGGTGAATGCACCCAGTCCGCGCATGGCACTGGTGCGATATGGCACCACGGCGGGACGGTTGCGCACCACGCGCACGGCGGCAATCTCATAGCCGGGAACAGCGTTGCGATCCGCGCCGCCCATGGGTTGGGGTGCATCATTGCCAGGCCCCATTGGCATAGGGTCGAATAGGAATTGCTGCGCACGCAAGTTTGGTTCGTCCATGCCAGCGGGCCGCGTCGAGTGTGGCGGGCTGATGACATCGGCGTCAAAGGACACGATCTTGCCATCCTCATCCAGTCGCGCCGTCATGGCGGTCCGCATCGCAGGGTTAAATGGCGCATGCAAAAACTCATCCTGCCGCTGCCAAAGCGCGCGAACAGGCCGCCCCGCTCCGCGCGCCATAAGGGCGGCATCAAGCGCCACATCATCAGAACTATTGTGCCCGTAACACCCCGCCCCAGGTGCGAAAATCACTGTGATTTTCTCAACCAGGTGGTTCAACACACGCGCAAGCGATGCTTTGAGCGCAAAGACATTCTGGCTATGCGCCCAAACCGTCAGAGCGTCGCCGTCCCACTGTGCAACCGCGCAGGATGGGCCGATCGATGCATGGCTCAAGACGGGTTTGGTTAGGGTAATGCTGACTTCGGTGCTTCCGGCATCCAGATTTTCGGCGTCATACAAGGTTTCGCTTTCGACAATTGGGCCATCCAGCCCCTCAATTGGGTGGGTATTACTAACCGGAATATCTTTCCAAGTGATAACGTTTGCCAGACGGTTGGCCTCACTCAGCGCAATGTATTCGTCCTGCGCTACCACTGATAAAAACTGACCATCGCGCACCAAAACGGCCCCATCGCGCAGGTCGGGCACATCTGTGGCAATCGCCGTCAGGGAGGGTGGTTGAATGACACGGCCATGCCACATGCCCTCAACCATCATATCGTGCAACAAATATCCTGCGCCCAGGCGTGCGGCCAAATCGACGCGTGGTGCTGCTTTTCCTGCAACCCGCCGCTCGTCAGACAGTTTTGGGGTTGCATACTCGAGCGCCGCAACAGCCAAATTCACGGATTGCGATAGGCTGGCATAACTCATCCCTGTCTCTTGCCCATCTTTGAGGATGTCCCCGTCTTGAACCGACAGATCGTCTGGCGTCGCCTGTAAAAGGTCAGCGGCATGCCGCAACATGACGATCCGCGCAGCTGACGTCGCAAGGCGGATAGACTGCCCGCCAAAAGTTACCGAAAGGCTGCCGACAGTCGGGCCCTCAGCCGGTGAGATCTCTGTATGGCCTTGAGTGAGGCAGATAGCCCCCATGTCAACATCAAGCTCGTCAGCAGCAATCTGGATCAACGCGGTTGTGATCCCCTGTCCCAGTTCAACCCGTCCCGATAACAAATGAACCTCGCCATCGGACGCGAAAGACACCCAATCACGGATCAGCGGAAACGCGATCAACGGGGGCGGAATAAACGGCGCGCTCATTGCGTATCACGCTGCGCGACTACATCGGTAATCGCGGCCAGAATCCGGCCTTGCGCACCGCATCGACATAGGTTGGCGTCCAGCCCGTCGCGGATTGTGTCGACCGTATCGCCTGCATCAATCATTGTGGCTGCGCGGGTCAGAATGCCTGGCAGGCAATAGCCGCATTGCCCCGCCTGATGGGTTAACAGGGCGGCAATCAACGGATGCCCAGCGTCCAATATTCCCTCAACCGTGGCAATATTCTTCCCTTCAACGGCCGAGAGAGGCAAATTGCAGGAGGTAACTGGAAAACCGTCTAAAACCACTGTGCAGGCACCACAATGCCCCTCACCACATCCTAGCCGCGTGCCTTTGTGATCCAGTGTGTTGCGTAGCGCGAACAGCAATGGCGTGGTGGGTTTGGCCGACGCAGAAACTAGCGTTCCATTCAAGGTAAACGTGATTTTGCCGCTCATCCGAAAATCCCCAAATAATTCCACCACAGGTATGTCAGTGGCATCCCAACAAATGCCACCGCGGCTGCCAGCCACAAACACACGCGAAACAAGGCCGCCATTGGGATATGCCCCAAGGCCATCGCGATAATCAAAGGCGGGGCCTGATACGGTATAATCGGCGTGCTGATGCCAATGACCTGCACCATGGCGATTGTCTCAATGGTCCATCCAGTTTCAGTCGCGATGGACTGTGCCAAGGGTGCAAGGATCGCGGGGGCCGCAGGCGCGGTTGTCAGATGTGACAGGACTGTCGAAAGCCCCGTCACTGCGTAAAGATTACGAAGATCACCGCCCTGCCCAAGCCCCAATAAAGGGATCAATCGATCCGCTGCAAACGCCCCAAGCCCTGTGTATTGTGCAACCGCGCTGATCGCGAAAAGTGCGGCCAAAAAGAACGCCGGCGACATGTCGACTTTCGTTTTCATCACGCCAGTATCCAGCATACCGAAGCCGGGCACGAGCAACACAGCCGCCAATGACAGCGCCACCCAAGCAGGCGAAATGCCGTGCACGGTGTCTGTGACCCAGAACAACATCGCGATACCCAACAGCGCCAGAAGTCGCTTTTGCACGCTGGTGAATGGGGTCGGAGCGTCCAACGATGATACCGCGTCTGCGCGCGGGGCGGCGAACGGCAGCATAATTGCCAAAAGCGTCAGGAAACGGATCAAGTTAATCGGGGCCTGTTCGACGAAATAAAGGGCATAGGACTGGCGAACATCGTAGAGGGTTTCGAAAGCACCAAAATGAATAATCGTTGGCAGATTAGCCGTCAGAATTGCGTAGGTCGGCAATAACGTGGCCGCCGCACCCGTCACTGTCAGCCCAACATGTCCGCGCGATCCAGCCGCGTAACCCATTGTTTTTGATAAAGACATCGCAATCGGCATCAATACGATAATACGTGGCAACGTGGCCGGGACCAACAACCCTAGCCCCAAGCCGCTGAACGCCATCAACAACGCGGCATTGCGGTAGGAATCTCCGGTCCGTTGAAAAATGCGCAATGCGATTTGCATGCCCAGCCCTGTCATCGAAATTGCCGTTCCGATGATCAGCCCCGAAAACAGCAACCAGAAGCCACCACTGGAAAATCCCGAAAAAATAACGTCGTTGGGCGCGGCCGATATTGCGATAAATGCCAGGAAACAGCCAATCGCTGTGACGACCTCGGGCAACAAACGCGTTGCAAACATGGCGATCGCCAGGCCAGAAATCGCGCCTACCCTTAACAGCACATCCGCCTGAGTGGTTGTGGCGAAAACCGCGACGAGCAGCACAACAAAACCCCAAACCACAACACGTGGAGTAGTGATTTTTGACATCATAGGGCTGTTTTCGCTGCTCATGGGGTTACGGCGTTAGAATGGTCGAGCCGGTGGTTTCGCCACTCTCAAGCGCCTCATGGGCCGCGACGATGTCGCCCAGTTCAAACCGCTGGTTCACGTTGACGCTCAGCACACCTTCTTTCATGAGGCGGAATGTTTCACCCGCCGAATGTACCAAGTCCTCGCGGGAGGCGACGTAGTTCGCAAGCGTCGGGCGGGTGAAATAAAGCGATCCCTTAACCTGTAATAAATGCGGCGACACATCCGGCGCGGGGCCCGTTGTTGCGCCAAAGGACACAAGCAATCCGTACGTCGCAAGGCTGTCGATGGACGCATCAAAACTGGCCGCGCCAACACTGTCATAGACAACGGGAACGCCCTTGCCATCGGTCAGTTCGCGCACACGCGCACCGATGTCTTCTGATTTGCGATCGAGCGCATCGGCATAACCGAGATTTTTGATCGCCGCGCAATTCTCTGCCCCTGCCGTGACACCAATCATGCGTGCGCCGATATGCTTGCCCCACTGACCTGCGAGCTGGCCAACACCGCCCGATGCCGCCCAGAACAACACGTCCTGTCCCGCTTTGACTTGATATGTCCGGTTCAGAAGATATTCGACCGTCAGGCCCTTCATCAAAACGGCGGCTGCTTGTTCGTCGGTGATACCATCTGGAATTTTTATGCATCGCGCTGCAGGGGCGTTTCGGTGGCTCGCATAGGATCCTAGGACACCGCCGTACACCACGCGGTCACCGATCGCCAAGTCGCTAACATCTTCGCCCAGGGCGATAATTTCTCCAGCGGCTTCCAGCCCGAGGGGACTTGGCAAAGGCAACGGATAGGCGCCCGAACGTTGATACACATCCATGTAGTTCAGCCCGATGGCCGTTTGCTGAATTTGAACCTCGCCGGCGGCGGGTGCAGGCAAAGTCACCGTTTCGAGTTCCATCATGTCCGGCCCGCCTTGGGCTTTCATTACGACACGTTTAGCTTGCATAGATCGCTTCCTTTATTTGGTAAATTCGCCTGCTTCGAGCATAACAGTCTGCACCTCGCCCACACCGTTTTCGCGACGGTGGCGGGCGGCGTCATCGTATTCTGGGGAGCGAAAGCAATTTACGCCAGCTTCCAATGTCGGAAATTCAATGACCACGAAGCGTTCGAAATAATCCGGACCTTCCATGATCTCAAACTTACCACCACGCGCCAGTACCTTGCCCCCGTGTTTTGCTATAATGCTGGGGACTTGGTCCGTGTAGCGCTTATAGGCGACAGGTTCGTTAATTTTGGACCGTGCTAGCCAGAATGCGGGCATGAGAAAGTCCTCTCTACATCATGAGATTGGGAAGGAAATTGACGATGCTGGGTACCAACATCAATGTCACACCCGTTAGAAGGATGATGATCCAGTACGGCACACAAGAGACGAAAATTTGGGCAACGCTCACGTCGTCGTCACGGATTGCGGCCTTAACAGTATAGACCAGCAGACCGAACGGTGGCGTCAGTAACCCTGCTTCGATGGCGAGTATGCCGACAATGGCGAAGGCAAGCTGATCAAACCCGAAGGCAACCGCTACAGGTTCTACGATCGGCACGGTAAGCAGCATGATCGAAATTGAATCGATGAGCATACCCAGGATGAACCAGATAAGGATTATGATCGCAAAGACGGTCCAAGCCGTAAAACCACTATATACAAAAAACTCACGGATCGACGTGGTCACACCTGTGATCGCCAGTGTCCTAGAATACAAAGCGGCACAGAGCAGTAAGATCAGGATCGGCGCTGCGGTCTTGCCAACCTGATAGATGGCTTGAATAAACCCGCGCGGTGTCATGCCCTTGATGAACGCCAACACGAGAGCAAGTGTGGCGCCAGCACCTGCCCCTTCCGTCGGCGTGAAAATGCCCAACCAGATGCCACCAAGGACCGAGGCGATAATGAACAGCACGCCCAAAATTGACAGAGCCATAGATCCTGGTTTGATCTCGATCTTCTTGGGATCGAAAGCACCCTCTTCCAACTCGACCTCGACGGCTTCGTTGCCGACCGTATGAGGGCGGAGCAAAGCGGTGATGAGGATATAAGCAATAAAGAGTGCCGCCAGAATGACACCCGGCAGCACCCCAGCTAGAAAGAGACGTCCAATGCTTTGCTCGGTCAAAATACCCCAGACGATCATCAAGACCGACGGTGGGATCAACATTCCCAACACGCTGGACCCTGCGATGGCACCCAATGCAAATCCCTTGTGATACCCGTGCGCCTTCATCTCGGGATACCCGATCCGCGCGAAGGCCGCCGCACTGGCAATGGACACGCCTGTCACAAAGGAAAAGACAGTGTTGCCCAGAACTGTAGCGATGCCAAGACGCGCGGGAATGCGTTTCAGGCCACGGTTGATGGCGACGTAAATATCGGTAATCGCGCCGGAGCGGCCGATAAATTCACCCATGAGTAAGAACAAAGGGATTACCGCAAAAGTAAAATCCCGCAAGGCTTCGGCGCTGGTCGAGGCGACGGTGGCCTCAACGATACGCATCTTTCCGGTGGCTAGGTAAATGCCTACCAAACTGGTGATGCCGAGGCTGATTGCCACATGCACACCCAGTAATACGAGCGTCAGCAACAAGACGATGATGACAGTTGTAGTCGATCCCGAAAGCCCTGACAGTAAATCTCCGAAGGCGGCGATAATCCAGCCAAAGCCGGATCCTGCCCATTCTAGCGTATCGCTCATCGTGTTATACATGTTTCCTCACAGGTCCATCCGTTCAATATCAAGCCCAAATATATCTACCGCCGCGATCAGCAGATAATTAAAACCTGCCAGTGCCGATCCCAAGACAATTGCCCAACGCGCGGGCCATACAGGCACCTGCAACGCGCCTACGCCGTCGAATTCGCCCCGCGTAAAAGAGCGGATCGCATGCGGCAAGGCCGCGTCAAGCAGAAAAAGGAAAAACAGCCCGCCCAGAAGATAGCAAAAAATCCTCAATCCCTTCTGAACCGGTGGCGGCATCATCACCACGAGAAAATCCGCGCGCAGCATCGAACTAGATCGCACAGCGTAACCCACCTGCATAAATACGATGATGACCACCGAATTGGCCACTATCTCCTTGGTGCCGGTTATCGGAATATCCAGAGCACGCAAAATGATGTCCGAAAGCGCAACGAAACACAGACAAAATGCCCAGACTGCACCAAAGATCATCAGCACTTTGGTCAGCCAGTCGGTCATCTTTACAAGCAACATAAGCCTCGCTCCATTAATTTAAGGAAAGCGAGCGGGCCGGCGGCTTACCCCCGGCCCGCGTGATCAGTCAGCGTCTACTCGACAGTGTAGCGCACTGGCCAATCGTATCCGCGCTCCTCTGCACTATCGAGCACAAGGTTCAGCACCTGCTTGGCGGGAAGCCCTTGCCCTTCGAGATCGTCAGCGTTGCGCTGGACCCAGTCCTGCAACGATTCAGCCCACTCTTGGCGTACCGAAGGATCGATCTCGGTTACGGTGATCAACTCGCGCAGCTCGTCAACAAGACGGTCATACTCCGACAAGTTTACCGAGCCGGTCTGCTGCTCATACTCCGCTGCGACTTCCAAAAGGATCGTCTGCACCTCCGGTGGCAACTCGTCGTAGGTGTCCTGATTGATCGTCATGGCGTGCCACGTGATCGAGCCGAAGCCGATCAGCGTATAGTATGGTCCGGGCTCATAAAGTTTAAGATTGACCCACGCAGAGGGGAACATAATCCAACCTTCATAAACGCCAGTCGACATCTCTGTGTAAGCCGTTGCGAGCGATGAGGACACAGGGATGATACCTGCATTCTCCAGCCAGTTTAGGTTAAGACCCGCGCCACCGATCTTGTGGCCTTGCAGATCTTCCAGAGTTTCCCACGGGAAATCAGACCCAATATTATAGCCGCCGTCTGCAATCCGTGCGATCAAAACCTGATTAAACTCGTCTGGGAACACGTCGGTCATGTAGGGAACTTCAGCATAGACATCCTGCGCAATGGCAAGGCTCTGCTCTGGGTCCATGGTGCCGAAAGGCAACATCACCTGAAAGGCATGCAATGGCAGGTTTGATGGCTCAAAGCACATGCAGAATCCGCCAATATCCAAGATGCCATCCTGCACCCCTTCGAGGACTTCCTTAACCGTTACGATCGATCCGGAATACCCCTCAACGAAATTAATCGTGTGCTCAGTCTCGGCCTCAACGCGGCGTTTAAGTTCGGGTTGGAAATAGTCGATCATCAATCCGGCATAAACAACACCGGGCGGGTGGCCCGATCCGATCCGTAGTGTGATTTCGTCTGCCTGTGCGGTGCCAGCGATCAAACTTGTCGCGGCGGCTAGACTATATGCAATCCTCTTCATTGGTCTTCCTCCCAGTTTTTGGCTATTTCAAAGCCTTTGTCGCCTCCCGCCGTTCACTCCGAACGGCTTCAAAAGGCTCAGGTTGCGCTTGGCACAACCAGCTTCACCTCTGGCGGCAACGCCAGCGGTGGATTCGTGCCATCAAGAAATTCGACCGTTGCAAATGCTAAGTCGGTGCCCCCGATGTTTTCGACCGAATGGAGCATGTAATCCCCCGGTCCATAGTGAAAATGTTTGGTTTCACCGACGTAGTGTTCGGTGTCGCGAATTTCGCCAGATGAGAAATATCCACGTGCAATGCCAGGTTTCAGCGCCGACCAAAAATATGGATTAACGTGACGGTGAAACCCGCAGCGGGTTCCGACAGGTATGCGCAAGTGCCAAACGCGAACGCGGTCTGTTTCGGACACGAGAACTGTCCCTACACATCCATTGTCATGGCTTTGCAGCATTTCTTGATAAACGTCCTGTGGCCAATGGGCGAAGGCGGCAGAATCTGGATTGGTTTCCACGTGATGTGGTCCATGTTCGCTCATGCGATTCCTCCTTTATGGGCGATCAGATCAGCGCGCCAATTGGTTTTCTGGGCGTCCGTCAACTCCACCAGTGGTGGTGCCATACGGGCCCAACTATCATCACCTGTGCGCCATGCCTCGGCCTGTTTTATCGCAGCCATTAGCGGATATTTTGATGCGGCCGCGCGGGCAGCTTGCACAGCCTCCATCGCAGTATCGCGTGCCTGCCCTTCTGCGGCTTGCAACGCGACTTGCGTCAGCGAACCAAACACATTTGTCGACCCCGATATAATCCCCGCACTACCAAGGGCCAAACCATCCCAAAGCATCGCTTCAGACGATGGGAAAACGTCAAAGTCCGAACCAATACCACCAGTCGCCTTCATAAATGCAGCCGACTGGCTGAAATCCCCACTGCTGTCTTTCAAACCAGCAATCACCGCGCCAAAATCTGCCTTCAATCGCAGTACTAGATCGGTGGACAATGGAACCGCCGACATCTGGGGGAAATGATACAGGTACACACGCAGATCATCGCGCCCGACGCCATTGATTAGATTGGCGTAATAGGCATAAAGCCCATCATCAGATGGGTTCTTGTAATAATACGGCGGCAAGACCAGCACATTGGTATAGCCCGCGTCGCACGCCGCCTTGGTCAACGCCAGACAATCACCAGAGGCCGGCGCCCCAGTGCCAAAAATCACGCGATCTGTTTCAATGCCAGCCTTCGCAAAGGCCGCAGGCAATTCCAGACGGTCCACCATGGCAACGGACGTGCCCTCGCCCGTGGTGCCTGTCGGGGCAACGCCGTCGCAGCCCCCATCGGATAAAAGGTGCTTTGAATAGGCGACCGATTTGTCGAAATCCAATGAGCCGTCTGCTTTGAACGGGGACACCGCCGCCGCGTATATGCCACGCCGTGCTTTCATCAAGCTCGCTTTCATGACTTGTCTCCCGTCGCATTGCCCTTACCGCGCATCGACACGACGACTTTAATCGCATCATCGACCCGTTCGCGCGCATAACGCAGTGCCTCGGGCAATAAATCCAACGGGAAAGTGTGCGTGTGAATAACCGACGCATCAAAACGCCCCGCAGCCATAAACGCCATCGCGCGGTGGGTTGCGGATTTGCCCTCGCCTCGTGTTCCGTAAAGATAGATGTTGTTCACGGCGAGATAGCCGAGATCGAAGTTCACCGGATTTTTCGGAAAAGCGGCCAGACAGACTTTGCCGCCCCGATTGGTCATATGCACGGCGTCGTTCACAGTCGTTTCATTTCCCGCGCAATCCATAACGTAATCCGCGCCTTTACCGGTAATTTCCATGACACGCGCGACAACATCTTCTTTGCGCCCGTCGATGACATAATCTGCCCCGAGCTGGCGTCCGATTTCATTCCGATTTTCCCGCGTTCCAACCAGTATAACTGGCGAAGCACCCAGCGATTTGGCAACTGCCACCGCCAAAAGCCCGATGGGCCCCGGTCCGATGACGACCATGCTTTCGCCAGAAATTAGCCCCCCGAGTTCGGTCATCCCATACATCGATGTTCCCGCCGTGACGACCAATGTCGCCTCTTCGTCGGACATATGATCGGGCACTTTGATCATCGTATTGATGTTGTTGATCGCATATTCGGCAAAGCCACCTTGCGACGTGAACCCGTTGGCGCGGTGGCCTTTGTTTTTGTCGCCGTAGTTCAAGCCATAATTGTGACAGGACGTATACATGCCCGCGCGGCAGCGTTTGCACTGGCCGCACCCCGCATGAATTTCGACTGTTACGCGGTCCCCGATCTCAAACTCATCCACGCCGGGCCCAAGGGCGGCTATTGTTCCCATATATTCATGACCGGGAGTCCAGTTTTTATTGAATGGCTTTCCACCCTCAACAACGGCAGGTGTGCCGTATGAAATCACTTCGAGGTCGGTGGCGCAGATCGCCACAGCGTCAATCCGGACAAGCGCTTCTGCGCGTTCGGGGGCTGGCAGTGGTTTGTCGACCAAGGTTAATTCGTCAGGATCACCAAGAACCCACGCCCGCATCGTTGTGGGAAGCTTCATGGTATCAGCGGTTGTCACACCGTCCCAGTTTTGCCCGTTGCCCATGTATCCCCCCCGCGGCTATATGTTGGCGACCAGATTAGTTGACCAATTTAGCGAATCGTGTCAGCGGACTACCAACGTAACGCTCAAAAACAGAATGACCGATGAATCAAAATAGATTGCATGATAATTTTGTATATTCTACATCTGAAAATCAGATGACAAGACGGGGTGTGGGAAAAATTGGTCAACCAAAGTCATCTACATCGTTGGAATTTGTTCGGCACTGGTTAACCCAAAGTAATCAGAAAACCGGCAGCCGCCTGCCACCTGAACGCATCCTCGCAGGCACACTAAGTCTAAGCAGGCCAAAGCTGCGCAAAGCTCTTGCGGTTCTAGAAAATGAAGGCCGGATCAATCGCCATGTCGGGCGCGGTACCTTTGTGATCATCCCGCCCACCCCGTTGATATCGATGGCGGACATGACCGACCGCGTCAGCCCGTATGATGCGATGACCGCGCGCATAACGCTTGAACCGGAACTAGCACAACTGGCCGCATTACACGCCACGCCGCAGCAGATCAGCCGAGCCTTGACGCTTTGTGCAGATATCCGCGCCGCACCGACGTGGGAAGAATATGAACGCCTTGATTCCGCGCTACATGATTTGATCGCACAAAGCTCTGGCAATGTTTTGCTGCACGAAATGCACAAAATAATGAACGCTGTGCGCCAAGTCGTTATATGGCGGCAGTTGTTACTAAGTGTCGAAGGGCCACCCCCTGATTACCAGTCATTTAACGAACACGATGCGATCGTTACCGCCATCGCCAAACGTGATTGCGCGGCGGCCAAATTGGCTATGCGCGCGCATCTGAAATCTACGCTAAATGCAATGACTGCTGAAGTTTGACACAAAAGGAATAACCATGATTGACCTCTATTCTTGGACCACACCGAACGGCCGCAAAGTTTCTATTCTTCTCGAAGAATTGGGCATCCCCTACACCGTGCACAGCGTCGACATTTCAAAGGATGAACAGTTTGATCCCAATTTCCTGAAGATCGCGCCAAATAATCGCATCCCCGCAATCGTCGATCACGAGACCGGAATCCAAATGATGGAAACAGGTGCGATCATGATGTACCTCGCTGATAAGCATAAAAAATTCCAATGTGAGGGCGATGAATATTGGAAGATGGTTGAATGGCTCATGTGGCAAATGGGCGGCCTTGGTCCGATGCTTGGACAGGTCCACCACTTCGTCAAATACAACAAAGGCAAATCCGAATACGGCGAACAAAGATATCACGGCGAGGGCAAGCGATTGTACCGTGTCTTGAACGAACGTCTGGAGGGGCGCGACTATATCGCAGGCGACGGGCGCGGCATGTACACCATTGCAGACATGGCGTGCTGGCCTTGGGTATCGCGGTTTGAATGGCAGGAAATTGATTTGAACGAATTCCCGAATGTCCGCAATTGGTACGTGCGAATTGCCGAACGGCCCGCCGTTCAAAAAGGCTATTCCGTCCCCAAATTCACAACCGAGGTGCCAATGCCATGAGCAGCCCAGACGCATATCGCCCCACTCTGCACCGCTTCACCCTTGGGCAAGCGGACGTGACCACGATCCTCGACGGCGCGCACATTCGCGAACCGATAAACCCACCATTCGCGATGGATAAATCCGAGGGCGAAATCGCGGCCATCGCCCATACCAATAACCTGCCCACAAACGGGTTCGAAAACACCTACACGCCGACGGTCATCACCGTTGGTGGGAAGACGGTTCTGTTTGATACTGGGTTTGGTGCGATGGAGCGTGACAATGGCGCGGGCAATCTTGTGCGCCGACTTGGCCTTGGGGGGTATGCGCCCGAAGACATCGATGTCGTGGCGTTCACCCATTGCCACCCCGATCACATCGCCGGTGTAATGGAGGGCGATAAACCGACGTTCCCGAATGCCCGCTATGCCATTGGGCGGCGCGAATATGACGCGTGGAATGACGGATCGGAAATCCCTGCGCAACGCCAACAAAACCGCAATATGTTTCTGAAACTGATCCCGCCGCTTGCGGAAAAAATGACATTTCTAGAAGACGGCGACGCAGTTGTTGCGGGGCTCACGGCGGAGGCTGCGTTCGGCCATTCGCTTGGTCACATGATGTATCGCCTAGAAAGCGACAACAAATCGCTGCTGGTCTGGGGTGACGTCACCAACCACTATGTGTTTTCCCTGCAATATCCCGACAGCACTGTTGGCTTTGATGATGACAAAGACGTGGCCATCGCGTCGCGCAAACGGGTGCTGGATATGGTGGCAACCGATCGTCTATTGGTCAGCGGCCATCACATGCCGTTTCCCTCTATTGGCTACGTTGAACGTAACGGCGACAGCTACCGCTGGACCCCTGCAAGCTATCAGTTGCGGATTTAAAATCAGGCGGGCGGTTTGGCCACGAGCCGCCCGACAATGCGCCGCGCAATCGGCGCAACGATCAGTACAGCAGGAAATGCGACGATCCAGCTCGAATACCACGCGCGGAACCATGTCGCGGGCAGATCACCTGACAGCCGGAACGGGTGTTAAACGCGATTGACGCGGCAAAATAGGCACGCCATTCGAGGAGGATACGGCGATGATCGGCGACTATTCTATCGTGTTCTTGGGCGTTGCCGGATTTGCAGTGTTCTTTGTAGCTTTGGCCAAGGCAGGATTCGGCGGCATGATCGCGTCGCTGGCCATGCCGTTGGTGGCCGCGTTTTCTGACATCACCACTGCGATTTCCGTGCTTTTGCCCACTTACATCGTGATGGATATCATCCTCGCATGGGTTTACCGCAAATCCGTTCCCTACGCGATGTTATGGCCCATGGCGGCGGCAGGCATTGTCGGCGTTTTCATTGCCGCCGTTGTGTTTCGCTACATTGATACAAATTACCTCGCGATATTTTTAGGGGTCATGTCGTTTGTCATCGGTGTGAAGTTCTTTATCATTCGCGCGCTGCAAAAGTCCGAAGTAGAGGCGATCGTTGATCCATCTGCGCGCAATTGGCCGCGCCTTATCGGGCTGAACGGCGCGACGGGGTTCACCAGCTTTTTCCTGATGGGTGAAGCCCCGATCCAGATGTTCCTGCTGCCCTTCCGCCTAGCGCCGCAGGTCTATGTGTCTTTGTTGATCTGGTACTTTTTCCTGATCAACATCGTCAAAGTCCCGATTGCGTTTGGTATCGGTCTGGTGACCATCGACAGCCTTTGGGTTTCGGCCTGCCTGCTGCCGATCATGCCGCTGGGTATGTTCATCGGAAAGCGGATCAACAAACGCATTCCAAAAGACCCGTTTTACGTGATCATTCACGTTCTGCTGGTGATCCTCGGGGGGTATCTGGTGGTCAACGCGTTTGCCCAGATGGGTGCTGCCTAAGGCGCGCCAGACAAAGAAAAAGGGCGCGCAACGGTACTGTCATGTGTGGACGGCTCCTTTTATGCAAGGGTTAATTTGAGTGACTTTGATGTTTGCAGGTTGCGGTCATGTGCCCGGCCTTTTGATGCGGTTGATAATACCGCTGGGTACTGTCAGATAAAACTAACT
>CALGTJ010000384.1 GCA_937901435.1 uncultured Rhodobacter sp.
TTGGCTTCATCGGCTTGCGGTTGCTGCCCTTGCCAGAGGTGACGGCGATCCGTTTTGCCACGCCGATTTTCGTGGTGATCTTTGCCGCCATTCTGCTGGGCGAAAAGATCCGGCTGGTGCGCGTCTCTGCCGTTCTCGTCGGTCTTGTGGGCGTGACAATCGTCATGTGGCCGCGCCTGAACTTTGACGGTGGCGATCTGGCGCTATATGGCGCGCTGGTCACACTGACCTCATCTGGTCTGGCCGCCTTGGCGCAGGTGTTTATCAAGACCATGGCCGGGACAGAAAAGACCGCCGCCATCGTGTTCTATTTCTCGCTGACGGCCAGTTGCCTGTCTCTTTTGACGCTGCCGTTTGGCTGGGTTTGGCCCACGGGCGTAGAGTGGGGTTTTCTGATCGGCGCGGGGCTTGTCGGGGGCTTGGGCCAGATCTTTCTGACAGCCAGCTATCGCTATGCAGAGGCGGGCGTGCTTGCGCCGTTCACCTATGTTTCGATGCTATGGGCGCTTGTGATCGGGTATTTTGTGTTTGACGAAGTGCCCACGGTTGCGATGCTGTTGGGGGCGGCTTTGGTCATCTCCGCAGGCGTCGCGATTGTGCTGCGAGAGCAGAAGTTGGGGATGCAGCGCACCGCAGAACGCAAGGTGCGGGTGCAGGATTAAACACGCCTCGCCGCAGGGTTAGGGTGAAACAGAGGGTTAAGACTGATGCAGCCCATTCGCGGTATCCTTCTAAAGGTCATTTCGGTCTGCGTCTTCATGGTCATGGCCAGCCTGATCAAGGCATCCTCTGAACATGTCCCACCCGGTCAGGCTGTCTTTTTCCGCTCTTTCTTTGCGATCCCGGTCATTGTGGTTTGGCTGCTTTGGCGTCACGAGCTAAAGACGGGTCTGCGCACCGCGCATCCGGTCAACCACTTTTTCCGTGGCATGGTGGGGGTGACTGCGATGGGCCTTGGCTTTGCCGGACTGGGGCTTTTGCCACTGCCAGAGGTGACGGCCATCGGCTATGCCTCGCCTCTGTTGGTGGTGATTTTCGCGGCGATGTTCCTGAACGAAAAGGTCGGCATTTTCCGCCTGTCCACCGTCGCGCTGGGCATGATCGGCGTTCTGATCGTGCTGTCCCCACGGCTGGAGGTTGGCACAACCGCGCCGGATGTCCGAGAGACGCTGGGGGCTGTGGTCGTCTTGGGCGGGGCGATGTTCGGCGCGTTGGCGGCGGTGTTCGTGCGCAAGATGGTGCAGACAGAAACCACATCCGCCATCGTGTTCTGGTTCTCGGTCACCGCCTCTGTCCTGTCATTGCTGACGCTGCCGTGGGGCTGGGTTATGCCCAGCCCACAAGAGGCGATGATGCTGATCGGGGCGGGGGTGTTCGGCGGCTTGGGTCAGATCCTGATGACCACCAGCTATCGCTACGCCGACGCCTCGCTGATTGCGCCGTTCGACTATACGTCGATGCTGCTGGCGCTGGGCGTCGGGTTCTTTATCTTCGGCGAGGTGCCGACGCTGACAATGCTGGTTGGCGGCACCATCATCCTTGTCGCCGGGGTCATCGTCATCCTGCGCGAACGCCAGTTGGGCATCGAACGCGGCAAAGGGCGGAAGGTGACGCCGACGCAGGGGTAGGAATGTGTTTTGAAAAAGAGCGTCTAGCTGGTGTTTCCCGTTGTAGTAAACCTTTTTGATCTGATTGTGTTGTCAGTCCATTCGTTTGAATAACAGCTTGATGATTTTTGCGAAAATCTTCCGTGAACTGAGTGTGTTACTACTACATCTTGTTTTGACATCATTTATGCCATAAATATATTGATGTTGGCATTTTTTTGCTCTGAGAGTGATGGATTTGATTGACAGATTTGAATACTTCTCTACGATTGTCATTAAAGATGACAAGAACGGTCTAGAGAGGCAGCTTTAAAAAGACCGCGGCCCCATAAATTTGGAGACCGAAATGTCTGTTCAAGGAGACAAATTTCCACAGCCACAGAACTGGGGAAAAAGGCTTGCTAAAGCACTCGTGGTGACTGCGCAAATAGCAACTGTGGTATCAGCTATTGTTGCCTTAATAACGCTCTGGATTTTGCTATGAGCGAATATGAACCTGAATTGATCGCCAGAGACAAAACCACCTTTGGTGATGTGTTGGGCGCAATATCGGCTGAGAATAAGTTAAACCAATATCAGTTGGCTGTTAAAACAGGTTATAGCCAGCCTGCGATAAGCAGGATTGAAAAAGGAAAGCGATCGCTTACGGCTAATTTTGCTGAAAAGCTAGCGCAAGTACTAGGTGGTACTCAGGAAAAATGGCTAAAGGTTCACGATGAAACAAAGGGCGGTTCAAACCTGCCTGTTGTTCACTTTCGTGACCAGATACTGGGTAACTCCAGGGTTGATGCCCTACCTGGGACACGGATTAGAAGGATGAGGGATCGAGATATCCTTGCGTTTTTCGGAGATAATCCGGACGGTGTGATGCAGTTCCGTGGTGTTGAAGAAGAATGCGAAATTGCGGACTTTGATAAGCGCAGAGTTCAAAAAACTAGCTACGACACTCGAATTGGTGGCATAATAGATGCCAAAAATGGGACGAGTGATGCCATTGAGCAAGTCGTCTCTTCCGTAGTTATTCCAGCAGGAGAGTCGCTGATCGTCTGTGTCAAAGAGCATATCACTCTACCATCATGGCTCGAGGCTGACATTCACCCCGCGTCGAATATCGGTCTTAAGGGTCTGATTGTTTCACACGGACCGATTGTTGATCCGGGATGGTCCGGCTTTCTTTGTGTTTCCGTTTTCAATCCTACCAAGGAAGACCAAGAAATAACTATAGAGGAGCCGTTTCTGACACTAAGATTTTGGATGCAAGACGGGCATTGAGCAAGCGTGGGCCTCTGTCAGAGCCTCGCAAAGAGGTCGGACAGATCTTGCGCGGCCTCGGCCCAGCCCCATGGCGGGTTGATCACATATAGCCCGCTGCCAATCATGCCGTGACCGGGGCGGGCGGGGGCAAAGCTGACCTCATGCCGGATCGCGCCCTCGATCTGCAATGCATCCAGCGTGCGTATCATGTCGCGCTGCGCGCCGTTGGTCAGGACCGGATACCAGAGCATCAGCACCCCCACTGGCCACTTGCGATGGATGTCGCGCAGCAGGGTGGGCATATCGGTGTAGTCGGATTTGATTTCATAGGACGGATCGATCAGCAACAGCCCGCGACGCGGGGTTGGAGGGGTGATCGACAGGGCCATCGTTGGGCCGTCCTCGGCGCGTATCTTTGTGCCGGGCATGGCCTCTCTCAGGGCGGCGACCTCGGCCGAGTGACGCTCTGCCAGCGTGATCTGATCGCCGTCCCGCAATAGCGTATGCGCGATCAGCGGAGAGCCGGGATAAGCCTGCGGTCCGCCCAGATGGCGCGCGGTGGTCAGTGCGTCAAGATAGGGGTGATCGGGCGCGAACATAGCCTCGACCCGTCCGATCCCCTGCGCTGCTTCGCCCGTCTTGACCGCCTCAGGCCCCGCCAGATCATAGAGGGCGCGGCCGGAATGGGTTTCGATGTAGCTTAACGGTTTGGGCTTTTTCGCCAGATAGGCCACGGTCCACGCCAGCATCGCGTGCTTATGGACATCCGCCAGATTTCCGGCGTGATAGGCGTGTTGGTAAGAGAGCATCAAAAGTGCCTTGCTGCCGTGGGTATCGGGTCGCCGCCATTCACGGCAACGACCCGGATCAACTTAGCTGCGCACCAGCTTTTCATAGCTTTCCGCAACATCGCGGGTCAACGCACCGACCTCGAATGTGTAATCCGCGATCTGGCCAACAGGTGTGACCTCTGCCGCAGTGCCGGTCAGCCAGCATTGTTCGAACCCTTCCATCTCGTCCGGCATGATGTGGCGTTCATGGACGTTGATGCCCTTTTCGACCAGCATTTGGATGACAGTTTGGCGGGTCAGCCCGTTCAGAAATGCGTCGGCCAAAGGCGTGTGGACTTCGCCATCCTTGACGAAAAAGATATTCGCGCCAGTCGCCTCGGCCACATAGCCGCGATAATCCATGAACAGCGCGTCAGAACAGCCCTTTGCCTCTGCGGCATGTTTGGACGTGGTGCAGATCATATAGAGACCAGCCGCCTTGGCGTGGACGGGAATCGTCTCTGGCGAGGGGCGCTTCCACTTGGAAATATCCAGCTTTGCGCCTTTCATCTTGCTGTCACCGTAATAGGCGCCCCACTCCCATGTGGCGATGGCAACATGAACCGGGTTTCTGGAAGAGCTGACACCCATATCCGGACCCGACCCGCGCCATGCAACCGGGCGGACATAGGCATCGGTCTGACCGTTGGCCTTGAGTACGGCGTATTTCGCCTCTTCCAGCTGGTCGACCGTGTAAGGGATCGCCATGTCAATCTCTTTGCCCGAAAACAGGAAGCGTTCGGAATGCTTGCGGCTGAGAAAGATCTTGCCGTTATAGGCGCGCTCGCCCTCGAACACAGACGAGGCATAGTGCAGGCCGTGCGTCAGAATATGGACCTTTGCGTCACGCCAATCCACCAGCTTGCCATCCAGCCAGATAAATCCATCGCGATCATCATATCCACCAAGCATTGACCTTATCCTTCTTGTGCCGCCCGCAGATCATCCCTTGGGGCATTGCGTTTCCGAATATTGCGCTAATTATGGCCGATACGGACATAATGTTGCGCAAAACCTGCGACTCGCTAGCAGTTGGCACTTGGAATGTCAACAAGACTGACATAAAATGATTTCAAAGCTGTTGAATAAATAGGCGAGGGTCATGGTGGAAAGCGGACAAATCAGTCCCGGAGGGGAATCTCTGCTGTTTCTGACGGACGAGCAGCTGCGCAAAGGGATCGAGGCAATGTTTTTCGCCTATCGCGGCTTTACGGCCGACCCGGATCGCATTCTTGAGGAACACGCCTATGGGCGCGCCCATCACCGGGCGATCCATTTCATCAACCGCGCACCGGGGCTGACGGTGAATAACCTGCTGACCATTCTGGGTGTGACCAAACAGTCGTTGAACCGGGTGCTGCGGGCGCTGATCGAGGACGGGCTGGTGGAAAGCCGGATTGGCACCCGTGACAAGCGCGAGCGGAACCTGTTCCTGACCGAAAGCGGTGGAGCACTGGAAAGCAAGCTGAGCACCGCCCAGACCGCGCGGATGCGCGCCGCCTTTCGAGACGCTGGCCCCGAGGCTGTGCGTGGCTTTCGCACCGTGCTAGAGGCAATGATGGACCCGGAGATGCGCACACGCTATCAGGCGTTCAAGGAGGCCGGAACATGAGCATACAACCCGACGCCCATTTGCTGATTGTGGATGACGACGAGCGGATTCGCGGTTTGTTGCAAAAGTTTCTGATGCGCAACGGGTTTTGGGTGACTGCGGCGCGGGATGCGCAACATGCGCGCCGTATCCTGAGCGGGCTGGAGTTCGACATGATCGTGCTGGATGTGATGATGCCGGGCGAGGACGGGATATCTTTTACACGGTTCCTGCGTGAAACCATCATGACGCCGATCCTGCTGCTGACCGCCAAAAGCGAGACCGACGACCGGATCGCCGGGCTAGAGGCTGGGGCGGATGACTACCTTGGCAAGCCGTTTGAGCCCAAAGAGCTGTTGTTGCGCATCAACGCCATTCTGCGGCGTGTGCCTGCGGTCAGTTCCGCCGATAGTGCGCCCAAATTCCTGACGCTGGGTCCGATCCGTTATGACGTGGAACGCGGCGAGATGTGGCAGGGCAGCGATCTGGTGCGTCTGACGGCGACGGAATCGCAACTTATGCGGATTTTTTCCACTTGTCCGGGCGAGGCGGTGTCGCGGGTCAAACTGGTCGAGGATCTGGGCCGTGACCGGGGGCAGGCACAAGAGCGCGCGGTCGATGTGCAAATCACCCGGCTGCGGCGCAAGATAGAGCAGGACCCGAAACAGCCGCGCTATTTGCAGACGGTGCGTGGATCGGGCTATATGCTTGCGCCGGACTGATCTGCTGCCCCTTCTCAGGGAGGGGTGACCAAAAGGGGCGCTACCGCGCGCCTATCTTGGTCAATTGAGAGGCGACGCGCCGTGTCTCAGGGCGCGTTGCATTCGGAGGGTGGAAAAATTGCGTCTTTCCACTGTGTCACCGGGTAAGCCGCCATGGTTGTCGAGATATTACCCTGTGGTCCGCCATTGATGGTCAGGTGGCCCCGCCCGTTGAGCAGGTTCAGATCGCAGGTGCCATTGTCGGGCAGGTTCAGCGTGTCACGCCAGTCATATGTATATCCTGCGACGCGATAGGCCCCCTGTCGATAGGCGATGGTCAGAACCTGATACCAACGATAGCGGCCAATCGAGTCGTTTTGTGAGTTCACCAGAACAGAGCCATTGGACGCAAGGCTGAGGCTGGGGATTTGTCCCGCACCGCCAACCCATGCGATGTCCTGCGCATAAACAACGCCTCCGCCAGTGTTTTCGATCTGCAAATCCGCTGACCCGTTGCCATTGTCGATCAGGGTAAAGCGTTCGACCCGCCCGTCGCCGTTCAGATCAGAGCTTTGCGAGGGGCCGAGGCTTTGCGCGCTGGCTGGGAGGGTGAAAAAGAAAATCGCAAAAGCGGCCAAAAGCTTGTGATGAATGCTTGTCATAGGGTGTTGTTTCCGGTTCGTTACGGGAATGGGTACAGCATTGTTAACACACCCCGCAGGCGCCGACCATGTGACTCCCCCCGGGCATCCCGAGCAGGTCGCACGGTTTAAATATGTCACGCAAGCCTTGGCCGCTGATCGCTTTGCGGCGCTTAACCGGCGCGAGGCACCGATGTGCGCGCGCGAGGACATCCTGCGCTGTCATCCAGAGAGCTATCTGGACGTGATCGAGGGCGCGATCCCATCGACGGGCCTGCGTGCGCTGGATGCCGATACGCATGTGTCGCCCAAATCGTTGGAGGCTGCGATGCGTGCAGTTGGTGGGGCCTGTGCCGGGGTCGATGCGGTGCTGGCAGGCGAGGTGCGCAACGCGTTTGTGGCGATGCGCCCCCCCGGCCATCATGCCGAAACCGCGCGCGCTATGGGGTTTTGCCTGTTTGGCACGGTGGCGATTGCGGCCAAGCGGGCGCTGGATCTTCATGGATTGTCACGCGTCGCGGTGATTGATTTTGACGTTCACCACGGCAACGGCACGCAAGACTTGCTGTGGAACGAGGCGCGCAGTCTGTTTGCCTCGACCCATCAGATGCCTTTGTATCCCGGCTCTGGTGCCGCGCATGAGACCGGCGCGCATGGCAATGTGTTGAACGTGCCGCTGGATCCTATGACGGGCAGTACCGCCATGCGGCGCGCCTATGACAACGTGATCCTGCCCGCAGTGCTGGAGTTCGCGCCGGACCTGATCCTGATCTCTGCCGGGTTTGACGCGCATCAGGCCGATCCTTTGGCGAACCTGAACTGGACGACCGACGACTTTGCCTGGGTCACGCAGCGCATTTGCGAGGTGGCGCATGAGGTCTGCGACGGGCGTGTGGTGTCTTCGCTGGAAGGCGGCTATGATCTGGATGCGCTGGCGGAATCCACTGTGGCGCATGTGGCGGTTCTGATGGAGCAAGGCGGATGAGTGACACCCCAACCCCGGTTGCAGAGATGAGTTTCGAGCAGGCGATGCGCGAGCTTGAACAGGTCGTGGGCAAGCTGGAATCCGGTGACGTGGAACTGGACGCGTCGATCCAGCTTTACGAACGCGGTGCGGCGTTGAAGAAGCGCTGTGAAGAAAAGCTGAAGGAAGCCGAGGAAAAAGTCGCGGCGATCACACTGGATGAAACCGGTGCGGCCAAAGGGACGACCCCGGTCGAGGGCCTGTGAGGTCTGGTATGAGCTTTACGGATCAACTTGCTGCGCATTCTGGTGCTGTCCAGACCTGCCTTCGCGAGGTTCTCAGCGATTTCGGCGATCTGCCTGTGGCCGAGGGCATGCGCTACGCGCTGGGCGGCGGCAAGGGATTGCGTGGATTTCTGGTGATGGAAACGGCCGCGCTGTTTGATGTGCCCGCCACGCAGTCGGTCTGGGCAGCAGCGGCAATCGAGGCGATGCATTCCTATTCGCTGGTGCATGACGATTTGCCCTGCATGGACGATGACGGCCTGCGGCGCGGATTGCCCACGGTTCATGTGAAATGGGACGTGGCCACGGCGACGCTTGTGGGCGATGCGCTGCAATCGCTGGCGTTCGAGTTGATCACAATGGATGACGTGGGCGAGCCGCGCATTCGCGTGGCCCTTGCCGCTTTGCTGGCGCAGGGTGCAGGCGCGCAGGGCATGGTTCGGGGTCAGGCGCAGGACATTGCCGCAGAATCCGCCGCGCAGCCTTTGACGCTGGATCAGATCATCGAATTACAAGGCAACAAGACCGGCGCGCTGATCGAATGGTCCTGCGTGGCCGGGGCGATACTGGGGCATTCCGACCCCGCGCCGCTGCGCAAATATGCCCGCGCACTGGGCCTTGCGTTTCAGATCGCAGACGACATTCTGGATGTCGAGGGCGATGCCGCCACGGTTGGTAAGGCTGTGGGCAAGGACGCAGACGCGGGCAAGGCGACCTTTGTTTCGCTCTTGGGGCTTGAGCAGGCCAAGGCGCAGGCCAACGATCTGGTGGCAGAGGCAGAGGCGGCCTTGCTGCCATTTGGCGCACGGGCCGAGACCTTGCGGCAGGCGGCGCGCTTCGTTATCTCACGCCAGACCTGAAACGCACCCCAAGGGAGCGCCGAGACGATGGCAGATCGACCAAAGACACCAATGCTGGACCGTATTCATAGCCCGGCGGACCTGAAGGGCGTGAGTGATGCGCAATTGCGCAAGGTCGCGGACGAATTGCGCGCCGAAACGATCAGCGCGGTGTCAGAGACCGGCGGGCATCTGGGTGCGGGGCTGGGTGTTGTCGAACTGACTGTTGCGCTGCATGCGATCTTTGACACGCCGCGCGACCGGCTGATCTGGGATGTGTCGCATCAGTGCTATCCCCACAAGATCCTGACCGGACGGCGTGACCGTATCCGCACCTTGCGGATGAAAGACGGGCTTAGCGGGTTCACCAAACGCTCTGAATCGCCCTATGATCCCTTTGGCGCGGCCCATTCCAGCACGTCGATTTCCGCCGCCTTGGGCTTTGCCGTGGCCCGTGATCTGGGCGGTGCGCCGGAATACGGGCTGGGTGATGCAATTGCCGTGATTGGCGACGGCGCGATGAGTGCGGGCATGGCCTATGAGGCGATGAACAACGCAGGCCATTTGAAAAAGCGCCTGTTCGTGATCCTGAACGACAACGAGATGTCGATTGCGCCGCCTGTTGGCGCGATGTCGTCCTATCTCAGCCGCCTGTACGCCGGTGCCCCGTTTCAAGAGTTGAAAGCGGCGGCCAAAGGCGCGGTGAGCCTCTTGCCGGAGCCATTCCAAGAAGGCGCGCGCCGGGCCAAGGAAATGCTCAAAGGCATGACCGTCGGCGGGACGTTGTTTGAGGAGCTTGGGTTCAGCTATATCGGGCCGATTGATGGGCACGACATGGACCAACTGTTGCCCGTCCTGCGCACCGTTCATGACCGCGCGACAGGTCCGATGCTGATCCATGTGATCACCAAAAAGGGCAAAGGCTATGCCCCCGCAGAACATGCCCGCGACAAGGGCCATGGGGTGTCAAAGTTTGACGTTGTGACGGGCGAGCAAAAGAAGGCCGCCTCGAATGCGCCAAGCTACACCAAGGTGTTCGCCCAATCCCTGATCGAAGAGGCGACGCGCGATGACAAGGTCGTCGCTGTGACGGCGGCCATGCCGGACGGCACCGGGCTTGACCTGTTTGCCGAACGCTTTCCCAACCGCTGTTTTGACGTCGGTATCGCCGAACAACATGGCGTGACCTTCTGCGCGGGCCTTGCTGCGGGCGGGATGAAGCCGTTCTGCGCGATCTATTCGACGTTCCTGCAACGCGGTTACGATCAGGTGGTGCATGACGTCGCGCTGCAAAGGCTGCCCGTGCGCTTTGCGATTGACCGGGCCGGGCTGGTCGGGGCGGATGGGGCCACCCATGCGGGGGCGTTTGACATTGGTTTCATGGCTAACCTGCCGGGGATGGTGGTGATGGCCGCCGCTGACGAGGCAGAGCTAAAGCATATGGTCGCCACCGCCGTTGCCTATGACGACGGCCCGATTGCCTTTCGTTTTCCGCGTGGCGAGGGTGTCGGTGTCGAGATGCCAGAACGCGGTGATGTGCTGGAGATTGGCAAAGGTCGCATCATCCAAAAGGGGGCAAAGGTCGCGATTCTGTCCTTTGGCACGCGCCTGAAAGAAGTGATGGAGGCCGCCGAATCTCTTGAGGCCAAGGGCATTACCCCGACAATCGCGGATGCGCGCTTTGCCAAACCACTGGACCGCGACCTGATTTTACAGCTTGCAGCCGATCACACGGCGCTAATCACCCTGGAGGAAGGCGCGGTCGGTGGCTTTGGCAGTCACGTTGCGCAACTCTTGGCGGACGAGGGAGTGTTTGACACTGGGCTGGCGTTTCGGTCCATGGTCCTACCAGATGTATTTATCGATCAGGCCAACCCCCACGACATGTACCAGGTTGCCGCCATGAACGCAGAGCATATCGAGGCCAAAGTGCTGGACGTCCTGGGGGTCACCGGGATTTCGACACGTCGGGCCTGATGCGAAAATTCAACAGTTCTTGGCAACTATCCGCTGATCGTTGAAAACTGTGGCGGTAATGACGCGCTGTACTTAAACTGTCTGGAAATAACCTAGGGGCGGACCATGAAAAACCTTCTTTGCGCATGTGCGTTTTCTTTTGTTGCCACGGCTGCCGTCTCTGGTGGCTATGATGAGCCGATTATTCAACCTGAAATCGTGATGACCGAGACCGTCAAGTCCGCTGGTAGCGATGAATGGATTCTTGCTTGGCTGACTGTTCTGACGATCGGTCTGGCAATCGTTAAATAGAATTGGCGCGAGCCAAGTCAGAAAGGCCGTATCCTGTCAGGACGCGGCCTTTTCTATTTCCAGCAACGCTGCCAAGCCTGCACGGTAGTCCGGATAGAGCAACCGGACGCCCAATTCTTCCTTGATGCGCGTGTTGCTGACGCGTTTGGATTCGGCATAAAAACTGCGTGCCATCGGCGTCATTTCGGCGGTTTCATAGTCCACTGCGGGCGGAATCGGCAGGCTCAGCAGTTTGGCCGCATGTTCGATCACGTCTTCGGGTGGCGCGGGATCGTCATCGCAAAGATTATAGATCGCTCCGGGATTTGGGCGCGCAATAGATGCTGCGAGGACCTGTGCGATATCCTCGACGTGGATGCGGCTAAACACCTGACCTGCCTTGATAATCCGCCGGGCTGTCCCGTCCCGCACCTTGGCGAAGGGCCCACGTCCCGGCCCGTAAATCCCGGCAAGGCGGAAGATATGCAGTGGCAGTCCGGTCTCTTGGGCCAAGGCCTGCCACGCGCCCTCTGCCTCTACCCGCAACTGCCCGCGCCGCGTCGAGGGTGTCAACGCCGTTGCCTCGTCGACCCATCCGCCGCTATGATCGCCGTAAACGCCCGTGGTTGACAGATATCCGACCCACTTCAAATGGGGGGCTGCCTTGGAAATCAGGTCGCGGGTGTGGCGTAACACCGGGTCGCCCTCTGCCTCGGGACCCGCGGACACCAGCACATAAGAGGCCTCCGCCATGGCCTCTTCAAGATCTGCACCGGGCCAGATAAGGGGCTCTTTGCCTTCGGCTTCAAATTTGGCGGCTTTCTCGGCGGACCGCGTGGTGCCGATCACGCGCCATCCGTTGGGGATCAGAATGCGACCCAACGCTTGCGCGGAATACCCGTGCCCTAAAGAGAGTATTGTATTTTTGATCATAACGCAGTCATCTCTTTTTGGGGCTTATCTTGCAATACCCACGATTAATCAAAATTCTGCGACTCATTAATTAACTAAAGAGTACAATTAAATGGATAGCCTGATAAAGGTTTTCGCCTCACTCGGAGACCGCACCCGCTTTGCAATCGTTGTGCGTTTGATGACACAAGGGGCCTTGCCTGCAGGGGATCTACAGGATGTTGCGGATATTTCGGCCCCTGCCATTTCGCGACACCTCAAGGTCTTGCGAGAGGCGGGTGTCATTACCCAAACCATTGATCGCCAGAGGCGGATATATGCGGTTGATCCAAGTGTGATCGACTTGATTCACACATGGACGCTGGCGCACCAGAAATTTTGGCAGGGCGGCGGGCAGAGCTAGGCATTTTGATCGGGCCAAACGCCGAAACGCCAAGGAAAATGTAGCTCGTTGGGGTGGACGGGTCGTAGAGACTTGTTAAACTTATTCTCATGCAAGGAGGACCCATGACAGACCCTGACCTTGAAGGCGCCTATGCCCTGACCTCTTTAGAGGACACCAAGCGGCTATATGCGGACTGGGCGGAAACCTATGACACCAGTTTTGCGACTGAGATGGACTTTACCTTACCGCAAAGCGTGGCAGAGGCCTTTGTTGCGGCGGGTGGGGCTGGGCCTGTGCTTGATTTTGGGTGTGGCACGGGCCTACTGGGCGCACATCTGGCGCGGCTTGGGATTGCCGGGCCGCTGGACGGCGCGGATCTGTCGACAGAGATGCTGGACGTCGCGCGGCGCAAGGGCGTGTACCGCGATCTGATCTCTGGCAATGTGTTGGACGGGTATCAGACCGCAGGCGCGCCCTATGCCGGGATCGTCAGTTCAGGCACCTTTACCAATGGCCATGTTGGTCCCGCAGCGATCGGTATCCTGCTGGATCTTGCCGCGCCCGGTGCCCTGTTCGTGCTGTCGATCCATGGCGGACATTTCAAGGCGGCGGGTTTTGCCGAGGCTTTTACAGAGTTAGACGGCAAGATCACCGACCTGTCCCTGCCCGAGATCCGGTTCTACGGCAAGGCGGCCACCGGGGCGCACAAAGATGACACCGGGTATCTGGCGACGTTTCGCAAGGCGTGAGGCTGCCAGTTTAACAGCAATCATAGTAGTATAGCGCCTTGGACAGATCGAAACTCTTGAACGCCTCGGGAGGCAGCAGGATACAGGCCTCGCCCACGTCGCCCCACATAAAGGCCCCGCCGCTGGAGGAGAACCCGATCAGGTTTTCCAAGCCTCTGAATTGCCTGTCGCGCCGCATGTCTTCTGGGGTGAAATCCGGGTGTCCCAGCAACATAATGTCGTAGCGCCCGCGAACATCAGCCTGCTCGTTCAGGAAACCCTCGTACACCTTGGCCACGTTGTCAGGCCAGTCGACCCTCGCGGTATAGGGATCCTTTAACCTGTAATCCCAGCATGTTGGGGGTACTTCCCGTTTTTGCCAAGAGATCTTGCGCCCCTGTTTCGCAATCTCTGACCTGTAGATGGGTGTATAGCCCTCGTTTTCCTGAGGCTCGTCGACCATGTCAAACGTGCAATCCGCGTCATGCAGCACACATAAAAACCCATCCCCATTGGCAGAGGGAAATTTGCATCCCCAAATGTCATCATCCGTCACAAGCACCTGAAGCGTGCCCGCCTTGGGAAGGCCTGTGATCTGTGGCAGATCCGCGAGGTTGATATGCGCCAGTTGGATCAGGCGTCGACCGTGCGGGGCCTCGGGCAATGCCAACCCGGTTGGCCAAACCTTTGGTCCGCCGATCCGTGTGTCTGTCAACTCTGGCACCTCGTCGGTGCATGTGCCCACCAATCCCTCGCGGTACAGCGCAAGATAGGCGTCAGAAGCGGCGTCCAGTTGCGCCGCCTCTTTTGGTGACAACGGGCGCGTCCGGCTTGTCGAGGCGTTCGTAATTCTGGCTGTGCTCTTGCCCGTGCTCGTGTCATTTTTTGGCGTGCGCATCAAAAAGACCAGCAGCACCCCGATAAGGCCCAGCCCGATGAACCCGATCACAGGGAATTCCCTCTTGTTCCTGGCATCCTCATTGGGCGTAGTTGGAGCCTTCTTCGTCGAGGATCGCTTTCAGCTCGTGCAGGTGCCGGTCGTCCTGATGGTCATAGGTCTCGATCTCAAAGGCGGTCTTTTCGGCGATGTCATCGGGGATATAGCGCAGCGGCTGGCCGGTTTGCAGGGCGCGGATATAGGTCTCTGCGGCGCGTTCAAAATAATACATCCGGTTGAACGTCTCGGCCACGGTCGTGCCGATCACCATGATCCCGTGGTTGCCCATCAGCAGGACCTTTTTCTTGGGGTTATTGAACAGTGCGGCACACCGCTCGCCCTCTTCCTCAAAGGCGAGGCCGCCGTAGTTCTCGTCGATCACAACGCGATTGTGAAAAATGGCAGAGTTCTGGTCGATGGCGGGCAGGCGGCTGTCAGCCAAGGACGCCAGCACGGTGGCATGGATCGAATGCACATGCATCGCACAGCGCGCATGAGGGCAATGGCGATGGATCGCGCCATGCAACCCCCAAGCGGTCGCATCCGGCGCGTCGGGTTTATCCAAAGCGTTCGGATCATTCGCATCCAGCAGCAGCAATTCTGACGCTTTGATCCGACTGAAATGCACCTGATTGGGGTTCATCAGGAACTGCGTGCCATCGTCATTCACGGCAAAGCTGAAATGGTTCGCGACAGCCTCGTGCATATCCAGTCGAGCGGTCCAGCGAAAGGCGGCGGCAAGGTCCACTCGGTCTTGCCAGTGGTCGATGTTCGGTCGGATCTGATGCGCTTCCATTGGGGCCTCCTTGTGTTTGGGTCAGCAAGCCATGGTCTGTCGTGGGCTGCAAGAGGAATTGCGGTTTTTATGGGGGACGTTGGAGGCGGCTTAAACCAGGAGGCGAAACATATTGGGGGTGGCCGCTTCGAGCCCACATGAATGTATTCGCTGTTGTTCACAAGCGTTCAATCACACACCTTCAGGAAGTCGCTAATATCTATCCGGCCTTTGGATCGGTTTGTCGTTTGCCGTGGCCCAGTCGAGAGTACGCACGCGCCGCTGTCTCACGAGTGACCGGATCTTTGATGACCCTCTGGGCTCTTGGACTTTGGGTGCGCCTTGTTCCGTTCCATACAATTGAGGTTTACAATCCGCGTGTGCTGCTGAGATCAGATCGCAGCCGCTAATTCCTTTTCATTCCAATCGAAGTCTTTGCCTGAATTCAGAATGCTCCATGCGATGCGGGCCAATTTATTCGCCAGCGCCAAACCGAGCTTAGAGGTGGTCGCGGAATTTCGGACCAGTTGTTAAGGTGGATCGCATGATGAGA